>JBCBDH010000619.1:0-4046 GCA_038529855.1 Bacteroidota bacterium
TCCTTATTAGCCTCTCCTCTTGTGAGAAAAATGAGGAGAAGCGCTCCTAGAGCGACTAAATAATACAGCTTATTTATGTTCATTTTTTTTCGATTTTAATTTGTACACCTAGTTTTAATAAAGAGTGAGGAATGGCGGGTATCCCATTGGCAAATGGCGCCTCCAAGAGGAGCTCTTGACGGATAAAGGGTTGAACCTTACCCCTGCCTAGATAAGTCAGCCCAATGCCCAGGTTGACATAGACATGTGGTCTTCCAAATTGATTGATTTTTTCAAAATCGCCATCACTGTTTTGCTCGTAAACTTCTCCTGGATAGAAGGAGTGTAAATAGCCAATTCCAAGGGGTAAGTCCACGCTTATCCTTTGTTTGAATAGCTTTTGGGAGTACTGATATTCCCCTCCCAAATAGAGGGCGGTTTCCAGTCTTTCATGGTAGAAAAACCCCGCTTTTACATTGAGGTATTGGATATTGCGTTCCTTATCCGTCTTGCGTAAGGTGCCGCTTACTTCCAGTCCTGGATGGTAGGGTAGATAATTGGTAAATGGTAAGCCAATCGCCTCTGTTGTTGCGGCTACGGAGAATTGTTGGAGCTTTTGGGAAAAGGTATTTTGCATCGCCAAGAACAAGGCAATGAAAATCAATAGTTGATTAGTCATATTTATTTTTCTTTTCCTAATGATGACCTAATCTGTCTGATACCCCTATGCTATTGATTATTTTTTTGGAGAAAATTTGAAGTAGTGATTTGTGGAAGTGGATGTTTACGGAAGGACTATTTTTTTGATTGAATCACCCCATACGCAAAGTGGATTGGGTTTATCCCAATCCACTTGTAGTACTAATTAAGATTTTGGAGTGCTTGGGGACTCCAAACCATTTTCCAATGGCTATAGAATTTAACTCTTCTCAAAACTGAAGCGATAACCAATCCCAATTTGTAGGTTGCGATTAAACTGTCTTACCCCTCCTATGCTTTGTCCATTATCATCTACAGCTATGGCATCTGAAATATCTTTCAAGCCAAGGTTATATCTGGCAAAGCCAAATAAATTTTTATAATAACCTTTTAATTTACAGGTCAATCCAAAATCTGTTCGATCTATGGTGTCAATAACTGGTTCTGACCAATCCTCACCATTAATTTTAATCTGTTCATTGAGTCTTATGCCATAGTTCACTCCAAGCCCAAAGGTCAAATATTTTTTGATGTAAAACTCAACCTCTGGGATCATATCAAAATATCCATATCTGGCTGCTGCCAGGGAATTGATTTCGTCCCCTGTTTCATGTCCTTTCAAGCTGTACTGAAAATCAACTTGTACCTGTATTTTATCAGTGATCTGAAGACTTGGACCAAATCCAAAGAAATAGCCAAAGATGGACTTTGGAGTATCTCCTCCAACCTTTTCAAACTTACAATTTGATTGATTGACACCTGCTGAGAAATTCAGGTTGAATTGTCCAAAGGAGGAGCTGCAGATTGAAAAGGTAAATAAGAGCGCGATTAACTTTATCTTTTTCATTGTCATTTGATTTTTATTAGAATGATTTCTTTGCTTTATATTTTCACCAAAATAAAAACATCATTGATGATGCGTTGAGCATCTATATCCAGCCTGTTGATATTTCGGGCAATGGGTGTGTTGTCGTAATCCTCGTATTCGATTTCTCCAAAAACTGCATGGATACTCATACCCAATTCTATGCCTAAAGCGATTCGGTCAGTAAGGTTTTTTTTCAAACCCAAAACGGGCGTAATCCCTACGAGAAATTGATTGTTATTCTTAGTTGATAGGTTGTTGAATCTTTCTCCATTGGCCATGGTGGTTAATAGCGAAGTACCTACCGTCCCCGTTCCAATACCTATATTCCCATCTATTCCAAAATAGATGGGAAGCTTACTTCTTTTACTGTATTTGGCTATCCCTGCACTGATGAGGTAATTTCTTGTTGGGAAGTAGCGAACCTGAAAATATTGAAGATTGAGCGGCAGATTATCCTCAATTAATCGACCACTAATGATCTCCTGTCCCAGGTAATTATAATCGCTAATGGTGAATTTGAATCGCAAGTCTCTATCTCCTATTGATTCTCGATAGATAAAATCAAAATCGTCGTAATCGCGATCTCCTCCCATCGCAAATATCAAAGGGGTGGTAATATCTAGCCCAAATTCTATTTGATGATCCCTTTGGCTTTGTGCCTCAGCAACGTGGAATAGCAATAGTAGGCAGGAACAGACAAGTAGGTTTTTCATATATTGGTGTGATAGCTTTTATATATAAAGTCTTTACCTCTTGCCTAAAGTATCAGCCCTTAATTCTTTAACATATGTCTTTTATCTTTCTTGGGATGGAAGATATACCATTTGGATCAGGGCCTCGTCATGCTTATCCTTCAAAAAAAAGAGGGCAAAGTCAACAGCTTGACTTTGCCCTCTTTTTTTATCTTTTATACTTAGAACTGGTTGTGCTCGTTTTATTTACTCACAACCGTCTGAATCGCATGAGCTGGAATATTGATGGAAATAGCTTCAGCAGGGCCAATATAAAGTTGATAATCAATAGCCTCGTCATGCTGATTCATAATGACATGGATCATACTGTTATCCTCATTCACAAAAGAAGTACTCAGCAGATGACTTCTGCTACTCACGGTACTAATTCGCTTAGCACCTGGACGAATAAATTTTGAGAAGTGGCCAATGTAATAATAGGTTGGGGTGTAGATCAGTTCACCCGTCTCCGTATCGCCATGTATTGGTGCAAAGCAGTAATTGCCCACATGATTGGGTCCGCCCTTTTGATTGAGTAGAATGTTCCAATCTGTCCAACCCACTGTTCCATTATTAAAGTCATTGATAATGGATCGACCATAGCGCTCAGCATGTTTCCAATATTGGTAGCGATCTGTTCTAAAGCCCTCTTGGCAACCCTCTGTGAATAGAAGATTCTTTGTAGGAAAAGAGGCTTTGATATTTCCCAGATTAGAAAACATAGGGTCGCCACCTGCCCAGGTTTCGTACCAGTGAAAACCAATTCCCCAAGCGTATTTTGCTGCCTCAGGATCTTCAAAGATGGTATTTGCTCTGTGGTTGATGAGGTCTCTATTGTGATCCCAAACGACTATCTTTTTATCTCCCAGTCCTTCTTTTTCCAAAGTGGGGCCAAGGTGATTTTTTAGAAAATCGCGCTCCTCTTCAGCCGTATAAATACAAGACTCCCAGCGCTGAACAGCCATGGGCTCATTCTGTATAGTGATTCCCCAGATAGGCATGCCCTCTGCTTCGTAAGCTTTGATAAACTTAGCATAGTAACTGGCCCAGGTATCAAAATATTCAGGAAGTAACTTCCCTCCTTTGAGCATGTTATTATTGTCTTTCATAAAAGCTGGAGGGCTCCAGGGGCTGGCGTAAAGTAAGAGCGTACCCCCTGCCGCTTCTGTAGCTTTTTTGATCAAAGGGATTTTGTAGCCCTTGTCCTTTTCAATACTAAAAGTCTCCAATGTCTTATCGCCTTCTTCAATATAGGTGTAGCTCGCACTACTAAAATCGCAGCTGTGGATAGGGGTTCTGCAAAGGGAATAACCAATTCCTTTTTCCTTATCGTAGTAGGCCGTCAAAAACTCTTCTTGCTTTTCCTTTGGCAGTTTGGCAAAAACTTCTGCGGAAGCATCTGTTACCGCGCCTCCAATACCTAATAAGGACTGAAAGGATTTATTGGGATTGACAAAAACGGAAACCTCATTTTCTAAGGGTTGGTCCACTGCTTTAAAGGTCACTTTATCCGTTTCTGTCAGCCTAAGGTCCGTATCACTTGCTGTTGTGTAGACGGTGACTTCCTTACCTATCATGGAGATGGCAGGCGCTTTTGATGGTGCCTGGTTGACTTTTACCGCATTGTTGTCTTGAACTTCTGCACAGCTGGCTAAGATCAGGCAGAATAATAGAGTGGTGATTCTGTGGGTCATTATGCTTTGTTTTATGTAGTCTTGTTTTTACGAAAATAGCTTGTGATAGATTGGTGTTCTAGGGCTGATGAAATC
>JBCBDH010000620.1:0-4042 GCA_038529855.1 Bacteroidota bacterium
ATGGGCGGGAAGATATGACCGTTCAGTATAGCAGGGATGAAGGCCAATCCTGGGCTATTGCTGAAGTACTCTTTGAAGGCTATGCCGCCAATTCCGATTTGATTGTATTGCAAGATGGGCAGTTGGCTTGTCTTTTTGAATGTGGGAAGGTTTGGCCTTATGACGGTTTGAGTTTTCAACATTTTAAATTACCTGAATAGAAAGCACCTATGAAAATTGGTACCATTATCCTCTGTCGATACAGTTCTTCTCGATTGCCTGGAAAGATACTCAGAGACATCGAAGGAAGTCCGCCACTCAAATACCAATACGAGAAGTTTGCCCGAATGAATCCAGCAGATTGTGTAGTCATTGGCACCTCAGAAGAAGCTTCTGATGATGTGATCGAAGCTTATTGCCAAGAACAAGGTTATCATTGCTTTCGCGGCAGTTTGAACAATGTGGCGGAGCGCTTTTTGCAGGCGGCTAGAGCTTATGGATTTGATTACGTGGTACGGATCAATGCTGATGGGCTTTTTATCGACCCAGAAACCTATCAGGACATGCTGGCCATTTGTCGGACAGGGCAGTACGATTTTATCACCAATATCAAAGAGCGCACCTTCCCAGTTGGGGTAACCGTTGAAATTGTCAGGACAGATTTTTACGAATCTATCCAAAGGGCTATTCAGGCTAGTGCCGCTTACCGAGAACACGTAACACTTTATTTGTATGATCATCCCGAAGTTGGAAAACAGTATGATCATGTCAATACCAAATGTCCAGATTTTCGCGGGCTTAAAATTGCTTTGGATGAACCCAAGGATTTGGAGCTTGCTCAACGAATCATGGCGAAGCTAAAATCAGATTATTACACCTGTAGCTTACAACAATTACAAGGTGTCGTGGAGTCTGTCAAACAAGAGTTTGAACAAGAAGGCAAAGCATGGAATTATATTTATCCTCCTCCAAGCAATACTTGAAGCACTAATGAACTTCTCCAAAGTACCACAATCACTGCCGCTAAAACGCCTAGCCTTTTGATAAATTGGGTCTTACCGCAAGGGATGTTTTAGCTTATCCTCAATATCCGCTTAAGATAATTATTGACTCGTCTAGGGAAAGTAGTTGCTCCTCTCTTGGTGCTTTGGATCTCGTGCTGGTTCCTTTTCTTTAACTTGAAGCCTTGGACTTATGTAGGCATAGTCCATTTCGTCGTATTCGTAAATACTCCACTTGCCATGACGATATTCCAGCGCCGTCAGGTTTTCTACCCAATCACCAGCGTTCATATACACGACCTGGTGGTCTTCCTTCTCAAAAACCTTAATTTGTGGCTTGTGGATATGGCCGCAGATGACATAATCGTATTCATTGGAAAGCGCTAACTGGATCGCCGTTTGCTCAAAATCACTAATAAATTTTACCGCCCTCTTTACGCTAGTCTTCACCTTATGGGCAAATGACATCCTTCGAAAACCAAATTTGCTGCGAAAGAGATTAATCATCCGATTAATTCTGATGAGCCAATTATACCCTCGTCCACCCAATTTGGCCAATAGTGGCGAAATACGAATGGATGCATCAAAGACATCCCCATGAAAGATCCAGTATTTCTTTCCATTCAACTGAAAGACCAATTTATCGCGAAGATGGATCGCCCCAGAAGAGAACTCAGAAAATCGACGCAGCAGATCATCGTGATTACCCGTGATGTAGTAGACCTTAGTACCCGTAATGGCCATATGGAGAATCTGATGAATGATCTCAATATGATCAGCGGGAAAATAGTGCTTTTTGAATTGCCAGATGTCCATAAAATCGCCATTGAGAATTAGGGTCTGTGGCTTTATGCTCTTGAGATACTTGGCCAGTTCTTTTGCATGACAGCCGTAAGTACCTAAATGTACATCTGAAATGATCACAATGTCGATGGCTCGCTTAGTCATAATTGCGAAAAATTATCGTGTCTAATAGTGTATAAAATGCCATTTGGCTTATTGCATTTAATTTGTCCTTCTAATGTTAATTACTTGTAAATCAATGGTTATGAATTGATTATATTTAACTAAAAATAGAGAATTGAACAGATTGAAAAGAAAAAGAAGACCGCGCTGGCACACGGCCTTCTTTTGTAGACATCGGAAAGAGCGTTTGTTAAAGAAGGGAATGTAGGAATATGAACGACTTTGAATTTGATGCTACAAATCTGCGCTTTACAGATTAAATCACTATTAAGCGATAATTAACTTTAGATTAAGCATTGGAAGAATAGAAAAAAATGAATTGAACACCCAACCCTAAGGTACTTAAACAACGTAATCCATTCGACACCAGTTTTAGTACTCGATGCGTCTACGCATCGAGCCCCCCATTTTATCACTAAAAGTACCACATGAATAAAGCTAAAATGAAGTCCCTCCCTACCCTATGCTTTCTCCTACTTTGCCTATTATCCAGCGCTCTCGACGCTCAATCCCATCGCTGGGATGGTCGGCTGGCCCACTCCATTGATCTGGTGATTGGTGGCGACTTTGGGTTTAGAATACTTGATCAAGATGCCAGTCAAAACGATATTATTAATGCATACGACAATCGAAATCTTTTTGAAAACTACAAGCTAAGCCATCGGTTTGGCTTTAATTACTACCACGGGATTGGCCCCAACCTGGCTATCAAAACGGGGCTTCGTTGGGCCAATCCTGGTTTTAGTATTAGCGCTATTAGCCCCATAGATATCAATCAGGACATCAACGAAATCCAGAAAATCTATGATGAATACGGCACAACTTATCGATACAATTACCAGCTTTTGGAAATCCCCCTGGGGCTAAAATTTGTCCTCCCCAAATCTGTCTGTAATCCCTTCTTCGAAGTTGGTATCGCGCCAAATTACTACAGAAAAACAGTAGTGGAGCAAAAGGGTCCCTTTGGCGAAAGCTTTTCTAATGCCATTGAGGAAGACATCAATCGCTGGAATTTTGTGGGCTTTCTATCCGCAGGTGGCAACTTTGCTATTAGCAATAGCATTTCAGGTTTCACACAAATGGTTGGAAGATACCAAATCAATAGCCTGAGAAAGAGCGCCCTGTCTGAAAGAATGATTAGTTTGGGTATAGAGATTGGGATTAAGTACTACCTCCAATAGCCACATCTTCAATAATTCCTTACCTTTATCAGCTAGCAGATCAAACGGGCAACTCTTTTGATCCGCTGGCTGTTCACTTTTTTTGAATATCAACTACGTATGGAATTATACCAATTAGCTCAAAGCGAATTGATTCGCAGCAATGCCGATCGCAGACATCCCTTTCGCTATTTTTATTTGGCAACAATGGGAACCTTTCCAGAAGTCAGAACAGTAGTTAAAAGAAACATAGATTTGGATTGGAACTTACTCTTTTTCACAGATGCCCGCAGTCCTAAGGTCGAACAGATCAAAGCCAATCCCAATGTATCTGCCCTCTTCTACCATCCTAAAAAGAAGTTGCAAATTCGAATGAATGGCCATGCCCAGATCATCCACGATCACGAAGACGATTTTGACCAATGGCTTCAACAGGTCAAGCAGTCTAAAACACTAAAGGACTACACCACCACCATCGCCCCTGGCTCTGCCATTAATGATGGTTTTGAAATTAGCTATGGGGATGCCATACACTTTTTGCCCATCAAGATCGAACCCCTGCATTTGGATATCCTACAGCTCTTTACTACCCAACACAAAAGAAGTGCTTATAATAAAGAAGGAGCGATCTGGAAAGAAACCACCCTCGTTCCCTAGCACTAATCAATATTGATCTCCACATCCACTGGATGACTGGAAACCACTCCTGGGCTGCGCACTTGCTCAATCAAACTATAGCCATCACTGATGACCTTGATTGGCTTTAACTGACCCGTAACCTGGAACTTGACCTGGTTTCTTGGTGTTGTCTCCGACCAATTGAGTTCACCACTTATACAGTCAATCTGACTCAGCATCACCTGAGCCACATATTGATTACTGTTAAAAGAGGTGGGGTCAGTAAAATTAAAATGGCTGATCAGTTCGTCTTGATTG
>JBCBDH010000621.1:0-4039 GCA_038529855.1 Bacteroidota bacterium
AAATTGATATAGAATATGCAGTCGATCTTTTTAGTCTGGAAACGATAGAAAGATGCAAAGGGCATTTTCTCGAATTGGTGAAATCCATTATTCACCATCCACATCAAGCCATCAGCCAATTGCCCATGATACAGGCTGCTGAACGAGCAGAATTATTGGAAGTGCTGGATCGTAGTCAAGTAGGCTATCCCAAAGCACAAAATATCGTTCAGCTATTTAGCCAACAAGTGGCCCAATCGCCATCTGCCATTGCTATTCAGCTAGAAGAAGAAAAGCTGACCTATCGCGAATTGGAGAATCGCAGCAATCAGCTGGCACATTATTTAAAAGCCAAGGGCGTTCGTTCAAATACGCTAGTAGCCCTCTGCATGGATCGCTCCTTAGAAATGATCATTGCCATCTTTGGCATATTAAAAGCGGGAGGTGCCTATGTACCCATTGATCCCAATTATCCCCAAGATCGCATTGACTATATCCTTGCAGAGACCCAGACTGAAATACTACTGACAGATCAGATCACCCCACCAAAAGAGGAACATCAACTAGCACTCATCCAGCTCCCATCTGTTTCCAATGAAATCGCTTCGCTCTCCACAAGTGCTTTAAAGGAGACCATTTCTCCTGATCAAGCGGCCTATGTCATTTATACCTCTGGTTCTACTGGCCGTCCCAAAGGCGTATTGGTCGAACACAGTCAAGTAGTTCGATTATTATTTAATGATGAACCTTTATTCGATTTTGGTCCAGAGGACTGTTGGACTTTCTTCCATTCCTATTGCTTTGATTTTTCAGTCTGGGAATTATTTGGTCCTCTGCTTAGCGGTGGTCGAGCCTTGCTATTACCAATTGAGATAAGTAAAGATCAAGCGCTCCTAGCCAAGCACTTGGCAGCAGAAAAAGTCACGGTACTTAATCAAACACCAGGTGCTTTTTATGTATTGCAGGAATACCTGAGCCATCAACAGGAGCCATTGGCCTTGCGTTATGTCATCTTTGGCGGAGATGCCCTCGACCCTAGTCGACTTCAAGCCTTTCATCAACAGTATCCCAATTGTAAGCTCATTAATATGTATGGGATTACGGAGACGACGGTTCACGTGACTTACAAAGCACTGAATGAAGAGGACCTTGGTCAAAGCACAAGTAATATTGGACGCCCCATCCCCACGATGAGCTGCTACATCTTAGATCAACACGGACAATTACTACCCAAAGGAATACCTGGAGAGTTATATGTTGGAGGAGCGGGTTTGAGTAGGGGCTATCTCAATCAAGCGGGTTTGAATCATTCGCGTTTTGTCCCCGTTTCTTGGCCAACTGCTGATGGCCAAAAGCTTTATCGAACAGGAGATTGGGTGCGCTGTCTTAACAATGGGGACTTAGCATTTTTGGGACGCATTGACGAGCAAGTGCAGATTCGTGGATTCAGAATTGAACTAGGAGAGATTGATCGAGTACTTAACCAATGCCCAGCCTTAAAAGCAGGGGCCGTAATTGCTAAAGAAGACGAGCAAGGGATAAAGCGATTGGTTGGTTATGTCGTAGGAAATGATGACGACCTCCCCAAGGTCGTCCAAGGTTTTTTGCGGGAGCAACTTCCTGCCTATATGATCCCTGAGCAATGGATGGTATTGGATGCGCTACCGCTAAGTAGCAATGGTAAGATTGATAAAAAAGCCCTGCCTGCACCAGATCAAACCAGTTGGATCAATATGACCTATGTGGCACCAAGAACCGCACTGGAAAAACAACTATCCATTATTTGGTCGGATTTACTAGCCTTAAAAAAGATAGGAGTACACGATAATTTCTTTGCCTTGGGAGGCCACTCCCTTCTGGCCATGCGCGTGGTAGCCGCTATTCGAAAATCACTGGCTATTGAACTACCCGTTAGCCTTCTGTTTCAATACCCAACGATTGCTGAACTAGCAGATGCATTGACCACAACAAATACGGCCAACACAAGACCTGAAATCCTTGCTGGGCCAAGACCCGCACAGCTCCCCTTATCTTTTGCCCAAGAGCGTATTTGGTTCTTAGAACAACTCGCCCCAGGAACCAACTTTCACATTCCCTTGGTCTTACAATTGGAAGGTGAGGTAAACATCAAAGCCCTAGAACAAGCCTTTCAACAATTGGTTGAAAGACAAGAAGTCTTGAGAACGGTCTTTTACGAATTGGACGGCGTACCTTATCAGCGCGTGTTGCCAAGTACGGAATGGTCTTGGCAATTGCTCACCAAGCAGGTACCACATTCAAAGGAGGCCATAGCCACATGGCTAAACAAGCAATTGGACCAAGTCTTTGATCTAAGTCGCGATTGTCCTTTTAGGGTATCGCTCTTAAAACACAGTTCCACGCAGTTCACCTTATTGATTTTACTTCACCACATCGCCACGGATGCTTGGTCTTCCTCCCTATTGGTTGATGAGTTGACTCAGCTTTATCAAGCCTATGCGAAAGACAGTAGCCCCCAAATCGCTCCGCTCCCACTGCAATATGTCGATTATGCCATTTGGCAACGAACAGAAGTCGCTGAAGATACCCTAGCAAAAAAATTAAACTGGTGGAAAGATCAGCTTCAAGGAATGCAAGCTTTTGAATTGAGTACTGACTTTGCTCGCCCCAAAAAGGCAAATCCAGCTGCTGCTCGACTAAGTATCGAATTACCGTCCGCCCTAAGCCAAGAGCTAAAAAGACTGGCCAAAACACAAGAGGCCTCTTTGTTTATGACCCTGCTGGCTGCCTTCAATATCTTATTATATCGCCGCAGTGGGCAAGCAGATATTAGCCTGGGAACTACCGTAGCCAATCGCCCTGACCCTTCACTTGAAACATTGATTGGCTTCTTTGTCAATACGCTAGTCATCAGAAGTGAAGTTGAAGGAAGTGCTAATTTTGAGACGTATTTACAGCAAGTTAAAGAAAAGGTCTTAGCCGCATTTGCCCATCAGGAAGTTCCTTTTGAAAGAGTGGTTGAGGCCATTGATCCCAAACGCGATCGAAGTCGTCCCCCCCTATTTCAGGTCTTATTTGAATTGCAAAATACCCCAGATCATTCGACCGTCCAGTTGGACCATTTATCCTTAAAAACGCTGGAAGATTGGATGCCAACGACGCGTTTTGATTTGCGCATCGTAATTACGACCGCAGCCAATCAAATTCATATGGATTGGATCTATCGCAAAGATCTTTTCCTCCCCAGCAGCGTTGAAAACTTAAAAGAGCAATTCCTCCTCCTCCTAAATGGCATTGTCCAAATGCCACGTAGAGAGATTACAAAATATCCATTAATCCATGCGACCACTCAAAAGCAATTATTAGATCAAGGCCAAGGCCCTATCCAGGCATCAATTCTTGAGGAAACGCTCCTATCCTCTTTTACCCACACAGTAGCTACTCACTCTAATGCTATTGCCCTAGTGGAAGGCGACCAAAAGATGAGCTACGCTGAACTAGACGCTCGCTCCACTTCGCTCGCCCAACAACTCCTGTCCAAAGGCTATGGCCCAGACACGATCATTGGCCTTAGCTTTGACCCTGGTATGGATTTAATCATCAGCTTATTGGGTGTTTTGAAAAGCGGAGGGGCTTATGTCCCAATCGACCCTGGGCATCCAGAAAGTCGAGTGGCTTATATGCTGTCAGACAGTTCAGCTGCTTTGGTTTTGTGTCATTCAAGTACTTTGGATAAGTATGAGGCACTGTCTTCTTTGGAAGTATGGTCAGTAGATAAATTGGATTTAGCGGCAGTGGAAGATTCCCCTTCTTTGCCCAAGGTTCAGCCAACAGATTTAGCTTATATCTTATATACCTCTGGCTCTACAGGACAACCTAAGGGTGTTCGCATCCTGCATCAGAGTTTAAATAATTATTTGCAATGGTCCGCCTCTACTTATGCGCTTCCCACAGAATTGAAGATGGGAGTCTATTCCAGTATTGGATTTGATATGAGCGTGACGGCTTTGTATCTGCCGCTGCTAGTTGGTGGTCAGCAGTATTTGTATGGGAGAGGGGAGCCGCATGAGCGATTGGGAGC
>JBCBDH010000622.1:0-4039 GCA_038529855.1 Bacteroidota bacterium
GATGACTGCTCACAGCCCCGTTGGGCTGGATCCAGCGGCTTTTGGTGTGGTCGCAGTAGGCCCTGATTTTGGCGGTTTTGCCCATAATGATCTCGTTCACGAAGATCCCCAAGGAGCCCCACATGAACTATTTGCGGAAGGTCTCCGAAAATCCCTTTTCAATTATATGCATGGCATCTGTCTTGATTTTGAGCTCAGCGAATGGTTTGATTTTGAAGTACCTGACACGACTATTGACCCACATTACATTGCCGAGTGCATTGCCAATCGCCCGCCACCCAATCTGCGCAAAAATGCCCTACTCGTCTGGCTAGGGCCCGCTCCATTTATAGAAGAAATAGCTACCCAAGAAGGTACAATAGCCACATGGACCTTTTACCACAAACAAGGCCAATGGCAAATGGAACTCTCCGCTGATTTATCCGCATTCCTATTGGCTTACTGGCCCCGTCTGAGCTTGAAACAAGGAAAGGCAATGCCTTATCGGGAATTGAGAACCCTCTATGAAGAGGAGTTTGGGCCTTTTGAGGAATTGGAGCATACGGAGCTTTGGGATTTGTTGGGTAGTGAGGGCTTGCTATTGCTTTAGCATCTACAAGGTTCCAAGAATTGCTGATGCAATAAATAAACTCCTAGCCTGTATTAATAGATACGCGGGCCGCCCTGTCGGACTGACTCCCCGCCAGAGCGGGGTCAGTCCGACAATGAGCGCTGCCTCCAGTCAATGAACGCTCCTCTAGTCCGACCATTACAGAAAGCCAGCACAAACTATTTCCCATCACAAAGTCATAAATATGAACCTACTTCATGAATTATCATTCCCTCCTACCTTATCCTGCTATTTGATTGGATGGCTATTCAGCCTAATTTACTTCTTCTTTTTTGTCGATTACCAAGCCAATGATACGAAAAGCCATCGCTCCTACCAGCAATTTGTGTTGGTTAAGCTTTTAGGTCTGGGTGGCTGTTTTTTGATTTATCTACTTCTCGATCATCAGCTTTTGATGGGAATGGGGCATCCTGCTACTTCTGGGGGCTATGCGATGATTTCTGTTATTTATTGTCTAATCGCTAGTGCTTACCTGATGGGCTTTATTCCTATACAGAAAGTTGTAATGACATCTGCTGCGTCCAATTCCATTTTGGGGGCTTATTGGAAAATGGCTCATCCACTCTTTTTCAATCAGTACTTTTGGTTGCTAAATGGGCAGATGGCTTTGTTCTCCTTCTATCTAATGCCTAAGGCGCTTGCCTTTTTATTGGCCTTGATCGGATGGTATACCGCAGCGCTATTTTGGGGAGCTAGACTAACCTATATTCAACCCAGCATCAATAGTTAAAAAAACTACATCGCTCCCTTTTCAAAGCTGGCTAGAGATTGCCAATATTTATCCTTGTAGATATCGAAATCGATCTCTAATTCATCCTCATACTGGCGAACTAGTTGATCCAGTACTTTGGAAGCTTGGCGGAAATCTTTACAAGCAAAGAAGATGCATCTTTTTCCCTCCCCAGTTTGACGCCCAATATTTAAAAAGCCTTCGCGATCTTTTAAGGCTGCATTGATTTGTTCTTCGATGGTATCCATTAGGTCTTGGGTCGATTGATCGGGCATACCATTATTGGCTGATTCGCTAAAATCAAATTCGATTTCCAGGAGCCAGGGGTGAGAGGCTTTGCGATCCCATTTGAGCAGATCGGTATTGATAACAGCAATGACGGGGAGATCATTATCAAGTGTCGTTTCAAGCAGGCTGTAGCTGTCTTCTTCGATATTACACCAAGTTCCTTCGTATTTTTCGATAAATTCTTTTTGTCGATAGCTCAGGTATTCTTTGAGTTTGGTGATGGGGACCAATTCTGCTTTGGCTTCTGCTGGACTTAGGATATTGAGGACGTCAATGGAAGTGGCAAAATGCAATTCTCCCAGGGCATTATCTAAAAAGATATAGGTGGCATGGTGAATGAGGTCTCGATTTTCTTCTGTCAGGTCGTCTTGCACAATCGTGATTTCGATTAGATCGGGGTGATCATCATGTTCGGTAGCGTAAAAGTGTAGATTTTTAGTACTGATTTGCATATCGCGTATGCCAATAACAAGGTCAGACATATCCATTGCTTGCTTTAGGGCAAGAAAATTCCATCGCTCTAAGGCAGGTGCCTCAGCGACCAATTCCTCTATAAAGACCATATTTTTGATTTTGCCTTCTGCCGTAAACACCAATTCAGCAGTTTGTTCATCCTTCATACCCGTTAAGAAGAAGTAGCCATCTCTGAGTTCTTCCAACTTGGGCGTCAGCTTTCCAAAGAATTGGTGGCGGATGTCTCCTTTGTTTTTGACGATTCCGTAAAAGGTAGCTTGGTGTTCGGTAAACCAATTCCAAAAATCGGCATAGGAGCGAATTGGTGGGTCTTTTTTACCAAATAGATTTTTGAGAAAACTCATGGTTGTAGCGATTTTTATTTCCAGACCCAATTGGTCTCGTCAATGACGGGTTTTTGGGAAAGATCAATGATTTTTTGGACAAAAGCAGGTGCATCCCCTTTAATAGAAGAACTTTCTATCGGAAGGATGATTTGAACACCGCTATTCAATTTAATTAAAAAGTGGCTTTTCAGATTGGTAAAGGAGGCGATTTGGTCGATGAAAACTTTGCTTTCGGATGCTTGATCCTTAGCCAATAAATATTGGTCTTCTAAAATTGCCAAACTAATAACCAAGCCCAAACGATCTGAAAGACTCTCTCGAATATGATTTTTGTAATGCTTGATGTATCTGTTTCGACTGTATTGGGGATAGAACAGGAACCATAGCAAGGCAATTAGTCCAAAAGCGATACTCGCTCCAGTAGCATTGCTGAGCCATAAAATCAGGATTAAACCCAGATAAACGAGTGGAACGATGTAGTGACCGCGCTGTCTACTTTTTTGAACAGATTTTTTTTGAGAAGCCTGATATAGAAGTGCTTTTAGGTGATCGGCTTCATCGAGGGCATAGCTTATTTGCATACTGTTTTTTTGTCATTTCAAGCGCTAATCTACAAACTTATAGCCCACTCCTCTAACAGATAGAAAATGCTGTGGCACTTTGGGGTCCTCTTCAAAATACTTTCGAAAAGAAAGGATGAAATTGTCGATGGTGCGCGTGGAAGGGTAGACATCATAGCCCCAAACGGATTGGAGGATTTGTTGTCTGGAAACCACCTCATTTTTTCGATCGATCAACAATTTGAGCAGCATGGCTTCCTTCTTGGTCAGGTTAAATTCGCCTTGACGACCCTTTGCCTCAAAGGTGCGAAAGTTGACTTCATTGGGCCCAAATTCATATTGCTCCATGCTGGTCGCCTTTCCATTTCCACTTCGTTTCAGCAGAATTTGGACGCGAAGTAGGAGCTCTTCCAAACTGAAAGGTTTGGTCAGGTAATCATCAGCGCCGCGTTTGAGTCCAGCGATGCGATCCTGCGTCGTATCTTTGGCCGTTAGAAAGATGATAGGCACCTCCATATTGCTTAGTCGGACTTGCTCGCAGATTTGGAAACCGTCTATCTCAGGGAGCATAACATCGAGAATCAGCAAGTCAAAATGCTGTTCATTGGTCAACTTAACGGCTTCTCGGCCATTTCCAGTGCTTACCACTTCATAGTCTTCCATTTCCAGATTGAGCTTGACGACGTCCCGAATATTTTCTTCGTCTTCCACCAATAAAATTCTCATACTTCGTTCGTTTATTTATGCGCTATGGCCTGATCTAGCGGCAAGGAAATATTAAAAACCGTACCACTAGGTTCGTTATCACTCACCGTTATCTTTCCGCTGTGAGCCTGAATAATCTGTTGCACAATATACAAACCCAATCCGGTTCCTTTTGTTTTCCGTGTGTCTTCATTCCCTACGCGATAAAAGCGGCTGAAGACTTGTTTCTTCTCTTTATCTGGAATACCCATACCTTTGTCAGCTGTTTTCCAGGAGAGTTGTCGCCCATTAGCTGTAAGGTGGATGTCAATCTCAGGGCTATCGCTGGAAAATGCGGTGAAATACT
>JBCBDH010000623.1:0-4033 GCA_038529855.1 Bacteroidota bacterium
ATGAATCAAAGAGATTAATTACTAATTTCGACAGTTTGCTGGAACAAATTTCCCGCTCTAGTCGATCCGTAAAGTTGCTACTTTTCTTACGCACCCGACTCATCCGTGAAAATGCCAGGATAGTACTGGATTTATTGACCAATAGTCGATACCTGAATTATTCTGAAGATAGTCTACAACGCATATTGAGTATTAAGCATTGATGAGCATATAGCCGGGGCGTATCTATTTATCTTTCCCCGACTTTTTTTAACTGTGAATACCAAATAAAATAGCGCTGTTTATTTCTGCAAACAGAGATAAACAAGACTCATACGCTATTGTATAAATTGGTTTAATCTATCGAAACACAAAAATTAATCCTCACAGGAATGGAGAGAGTGATCCCTGAACTGACCGTTTTAAAAAGAGCAAGCAACAAGGCGCTAATCGACCAACTACCCCAAAAGGATGGTCTTTCCCTCGTCGATTTTATGGCTTGGAAATATGCTTCGCATACCCTGCTGGTTGGAGGAAATTCCACCCTGCATTTTATCGGACCGGCCTTTAGAGAACTGGCCCAATTACCCGATTCGCCCCGCTCTGTAGAAGACCTTCCCGATGGACTACTCAAATGGAGTATTACCAAAGGTTTGGAAACAAGTGCATCCTGCCAAATGGCCTGCACGATGAAACAGATACAAGTGGGCAACAAAAAGCAGAGCAGATACTTTGATTTAAAATTCGAACCATTTGATTGGAATGGCCAAGCCTATGTGGAGGTCGAAATACTCGCTTATACTGATTGCCGTACTGAACCGCCAGCGCTCGCTCGCCAGCACCTGGCACTGATGAAAATTGATGAACTCCTGAGCGAAAAAAGCTTTTTAGATACCTTCGTTCAGGGGGCAGCCCACGATTTAAAAGGTCCACTAGTGGTGATTAAATCCTATGTGGACTTGATTAGGCGGTTTGAACAAAAGGCCAAAAAAGAAGAGGCCCTAGAAATTATGAAAACTGCCGCCATCCGCTTAGAGAATACCCTAAAAGGTCTGGAAGAACTGATTAATTTCAGGAGCGGGAAAAGCCAAAAAATCCAGGCCATCGAGTTTGAAACCCTTTTTCGAAATGCTCGCTTTCAATTGGAAGTCGAAATACTGAAAGCCAAACCCCATTTCGAATACAGCTTCGAACAAACACCCACTATTCATTACATCAAGCCTTACCTAAACAGTATTATGTACAATCTGCTGAGCAATGCCATTAAGTATGCTCGGCCAGAGGTCCCCCTTAGTATCAAGGTCCATACCGAGCAACAAGATGACACAGTCGTATTGGTGATTCGCGATAATGGTATTGGAATGGACCTCCAGCAGTATGGACATTTATTGTTTGAACCCTTCCAGCGTCTGTGTACAGAGCGGGAAGGGACAGGTTTGGGCTTAAGCCTTGTCAACAAGATGGTCCGCCGAAATGGTGGTCGGATCGAAGTTGAAAGTCAGTTAGGGCAAGGCACCTGTTTTCGCATTTACCTCAAGTCCTACAGTTGATGGCGTCCAAATAGTACCATCCTGGATATAGCATCTGAACAAAGTCTGAATTATTGTTAATCTAATTGAAAAACGACATCCCGATGAACGACAAGCTGAAATTTCTATTCATTGATCAAAATGCCGCTTTTAATTTCTTTGCTGAAAATGTGATTGAGCTGGACTGTTTGCCCATCAAGGCCCGTTTCGAGCTAAACCCCGATCGTAGTTTGCATCATTTGCGCAGTTGTGAAGCCCGTGATTTTCCTAGAGTGATTATCGCCGAAATCAATATGCCCCTTTATAATGGTTTTGAATTTGCCGATCGCTTTAGTGCAGAGTTTGCTGCTATGCATCCCGATTGTCTCCTTTTTCTGACCAGTAACATGGAAAAGAGAAAGTACATCCAACAAATTGAAGCCCATCCAGCCATTGCTGGCTTTCTCCGCAAGCCTTTCTCCAAGAAGAGCTTTGAAAAGGTGATTCAGCCCCAATTGAGTACAGTAGCCGTGGGAAGCTAATAGGATGTTTCCGTATCCTCAACATTATGGACCAGAACTGGCTTTTATTCTACCGTTCCATAAAGATTAATTTATATATGAAATAAAAGTTGTTACTTTGTAATTGTGTAGTTTTCTCATAGTATTGGAATTGTCTCCTATGTCCATCCCTCCGGCTGTAGGAGACTTTTTTTTTGCCCGCTTCCCAAAGCTGGCATAAGACTTGCCTTTCAAGCCCTTAGGAACCCCTGGTTTATTCAATTTTAACGCAACGCATTTATGAGAAAACAGTTTCTGCCCTTAATGGTCGCCCTGACCATGGCGCTTGTATTTCATGCTTGTAGCCAATTCAACGATATGGAAGAGATTGATGAGGTAGCTTGGACTGGTGATGTCGCCCTTCCCTTGCTTAATTCTTCCATTTCGATTCAGGAAATACTGGATGAAGTAGACGAAGAGGACATTGACTTTTTGAGCATTGATGACAATACTGGACGAATTAATCTTTATTATGAAGATGAGCCCACCAGCCAGAATATGGCGACTTTACTCGATGAGATGTCTTCTTTCCCATTGGCATTGATTGATACCAGCATGGAGATTCCCGTCGATTTATTTGATGAGGTAGAAGTGCGAACGGTGCAGCTCAAAAGTGGAACGCTGACTTTTAATCTGGATTCTCCATTTGAGGAAGACCTAAACCTGACCATTAGCATTCCACAATTGACCAAAAACGGCCAGATTTTCCAAGTTCAACGATATATTGATTATCAGGGTAGCATTCCTGTGAGTGTTCAAATTGACCCTGTGAGCATAGAAGGCTATGCCTTGGATATGCCAGAGGGCACTGTCAATGTTCACTACAGCGCGACCAGAACGGCGAGTGGCGAAGCGGTTAAATTCGACTACATTGGTGGCGAGGCTGATAATTGGGCTTTTTCTGATATGATTGGCTATTGGACCACCGAGCGCTATGAAATCAAAAAAGACAGCATCGAACTAGAGATATACGATGAGTGGGTGGAAGTCGATTTGCGTTTTGAAGATCCTAGATTAGCAATTACCGTTGACAATTCCTTTGGTTTTGCCACTGAAATTCGCGTAAAAACCCTGTCTGTACGTACAGCTAGCGGGGAAGAAATTGCTTTTAAAAGTGATGTTGTCGATAATGCCTTCCAAGTCGCCTATCCGAGTCTAAACGAAATGGGGACGTATAAACAAACGATCTTTTCCTTTACCAAAGAAAACTCCAATATTGTCGATATCGTCAATGCCAAACCCACGGCTATTATCTATGAATTGGAGGCCCTGGTGAATCCTGATGATGCCATGACGGAAATGGGCTTTTTGACAGCAGAAAGCGAGATTGTTTCGACTGTGAGTGTAGATCTGCCACTAGTCATTTCGGCCACTAATTTTAGCATAGAAGAAACGGTAGAATTTGATCTGAATGATATAGAAGATATTCGAAATGCAGAGTTCAAACTGCTAACGACCAATAGCATTCCTGCTGAATTTGGGGTACAGTTTTATTTTGTAGATGATCAAAATGCAGTGGTCGATTCTTTATTTGACCAAGAACTCGCCCTTATTGCTGCCGCTGCAGTCAATGCACAGGGTGATGTCAGTCAAGCCACAGAAAATAGCCTCCTCATTCCCATTCCAGACGACCGAATGGAGCAGATTCGCCAAGCGGGTAAGCTACAGTTGGAGGCTTCTATGTCAACTACTAATGATGGTGCAGTACCCGTCCGAATTCTTAGTACTCAGGAGCTGGATGTAAAACTAGGCGTCAAGTTTGGTTTGGAGTAAGCAACAGCACCACACCTTTCAATCATTGATTAACCCAAGTTGGGCAATCGCTCAACTTGTTTTAAATAATATCCCATGATCCGAAAATTAACTTTGGTCATTTTTTCCCTTGGTATGTTGGCTAGTGGCCTTCAGGCTCAGCAATTGGGTTTATATTTTATGGATGGGCTTTGGCAGGCCAATGAAGTCAATCCCGCCTTTCTGCCCGAGCGC
>JBCBDH010000624.1:0-4025 GCA_038529855.1 Bacteroidota bacterium
GGACTAAAGACATCAATTAATCGTCCCTCTTTTATACAGGTACAACCATGCATCACCATTGGCGGGATGTAATAAGAATCACCCCCTCTGATCGTTTTTACCTGATCTCCAATAGTCATTTCAAACTCACCGCTTTCTACATAGGTGACTTGTGAATGATGATGATTGTGCAACTGACCAATACCTCCCGCTTTGAAATCAGCAATCACCAACATGATTTTATCATCATAGCCGTGAATCTGACGACGCAAAAGGGGATCTACTTGTCCCCAAGTTTGTTCTTCCTGAAAGAAAAATTCTTTGCTTCTTTTTACCGTACTCATATTAATTTTCAATTTTCAAATGATAAAGGCCCTGCCACTCAAAGACTTGGTCGAGCACCTCCAGCTTGTGGCTGGCTTGTTTCGATGCTTCTTCATTCGCTATGGCAATGGTCCAGGTTTTACCTGTTTGGTGGCTAATTTGAATAAGGGTATAAGTAGTCGAGTCATAAAGAACATCAACTGATTGTATTCCCGAAAATGGACTTAATGGAATTTCAGAAACGGGATTATAGGTCCCATGTGACTCAAGGACCGCTGCAAAAACCGTAGACTTGGCTTTTCTTCTTTGGATAAAAGCGGGATCATGCCGCAAATTGAAATGGGGATCATTCGCTCCTACCCGTGCAAAGATCAATTCGTCATTGGGCATGGATGAAGTCGTCAGGCTAAAGAATTTACCACTGGTCTGACTTCCCCCATCATAGCGATAGTTCAACCAGGTCAATTGATTCCCTTCTCCAGTCGATTGTCCACTGGCTTCTTCCCAGAGATGTTGGTAACCATGATCATTTCCAAGCGTAGATCGTCTTTGTGTTTGGGTCCTGTATTCAAAATTGGTGGATAGCAAATGTCCTTGAAACCAAATGGGTAGGTCGTATTGATATTCGACTTCAGAAGCTACTCGAAATACATCTACCAATAAGGGATTTCTAAAATTATCGTCCTTCAGTAAAATCAATGTGCGATGTAGAATAGCATTGGGATAAGCATGCCGCTCTTTGGCGCTGACCACCTGCATCGCTGGATTTGTTGCATCAAAGAAATAGAGGTCTGGATGATGGGCTTCTGCCTCCTTTACCTTTCCCTCATAATGCGAGCTTTCATTAAGTACCAAGGTATTATGTGCAATACTTTGCTTGGCATAAGACTGATTCTCGGGAAGGTAGCGCCCTCCCCCCTTCTGATCAATATTCACCCACCGTGCAGCCCCATAATCCTGAATGACCTCCCCCTCTTCATCGTAAAGCGAATAGGACAGCTTATCAAAATGGCCATGTCCCATACCATGTGCTGCGTATTTGACGACTACACAGATTTCTTCTCCATCCTCATTATCTGCTCGTAAAATACCCAATCCACCTTGTTGACCATCTGCCCCATCTCGATAAGCAATAGATTGATGCTGAAAGGGTTTTGCTAAACCTTGGGCCAGATCAGCTGAAGTTCTAAAGCCCGCTTCATCAAGTGTTACGCGTCCTTGCCGCTCAGCGATGGAAAGCAGCATAGGGTCGTGGCCAAAATCGAGATAAGCGATGTCTACCGCAGCAACTACTTCACGGGATTTCCAGGACATGCCTTTCTGGGCATCATTAATTGGGAAAAAACGACCTTGTGCATCTGTTTCATTGAGCAGCGCGTAGATGGATTTTTTTAGAATACTTTCTCGATAATCGTAAAACTTCAAATCAGGTCGATGATTATTCAAGGACTTTGCAAAGAGCAAAAATGGGGTCATGGCATATCGCAGATAATAGGGCCCTTCTGTAAAATGGCCATCTGGAGAAAAAGAGAAATCTAGCTGTGCTAAAAAGCCAGCCTGATTTTGTCCTTCCACCTTAATAAAGCCCCCATCATTATCCAGCATCGTGTTATCCAAGCCATCTTCCTTCAAACCATATAATGCCCTTTGCACCAATTCCTCATCATTCATCACCAAACCAATCATCCCCACAGCTGCATTGGCCCAAGTGCTGTGATTGTGAATGCGATTAAAAAATTTGGGATTTTCAATGGAGATAAAATCAGCCATTGGTCGGAAAAGATTTTGCTCTAGATTTTGTCTTTCCTTGTCTGTTAAAAAATCGTAGATGCAATCATAGGCTTGACTACTGTATACTAACCAATTCGCATCATTCAAACACTGCCAGAATAATTTGCCCGTCGCATAGGATTTCATTGTGGGGTGTAAGCCTAGCTGGGGATACATCTGGGCATATTCCAAAAACATACTTCGAATATAAATGGCGTATTTTTGATCTTCCGTAATCTGGTATAAATTCCCTGCTTTTTGGAGGAGGAAGAAATTGCGCTTGTGACGCTCATGGGTATAGCCTCCTGCCATATCTTTTGGAATAGGGACTTGGATACCTGCTTTAATTTCTGCATCCACCTCTTTTTGGATGCGCTTCAATACCTGTTCGAACAAAGGCGCTTTTTCCTTGGATTGCTGAATGGTCTCTACGCCCTTTTTGGTCAAAATCAAATTGGGGTGATCTTGAGCAGACAGGCTGCTGCTAATCGCAAAAAGTAAGAACAAAAAAAATGATATGTTAAGCTTTATTTTCAAGGCTACCCTTTATTTAAATACTAAATTGTTTGACTCATAGGAGCCATCATTTGTTTCTATCTTTTCAGTGTTGGAAAAAATACAATCCTGAACTTTTGTAATGGGTTCGCCAACGACAAGGTGGACTTTGAAAGCTTGGCAATCAGAAAAACGGCTATCTTGAATTTGTGTCCACTGAACGCCATGCAGGGAGATGGAAGCAGCTGCCTTATTTCGTTTCCCTTTGCCAACATTGGTCAAGGTGCTTTCCTTCATCACCAGCATAGGACCAAAGGTGCTTTCGTCGCGACCGCCGCGATGTAAATCAAGTACAATACCTGAAATATCTTTAAAGGTGCACTTGTCAATCACTACATTTTCTGCATTGTAAATACCAATATCATCTGTTTCTTTATTGAGGGCCAAGACATTTCCATCTATATTGGTAAAGGAAGAATTTTTGAAGACAATGGAATCCGCAAAGGTATTTTTGTAAACCCGTAGAACATCAAAAGTGTGATTGATATCCAAGTCTTTAAATTCACAATCTTCTACGAATAATTTGTAGTTGCGACTCATGGAGTAGCGGCTGGTTCGAATCACGGTATTCCCATGCGCATCAGGTGCCTCGCTCCCATCAATCAACACGTTTTTCAAACTCAGGCTCCCCCCATTTTCGATGTTAAATAAAGAGGTTCGCTGAAATTGGATGTGGGGCTTTTGATCAGGTGCCGCTTTTGAGGTAATGGAAATGGGATGACTCAAGTCAATGGACTTGGTGACGACATAATGCCCTGATTCCAATTCCAAAACATCTCCATGCTTGGCATTTTGAATGGCTTCATATAAGGTATTTTCCCCTGCCTTTACGGGAATGGTTTTCCCCGTTCCAAAAAAGACTTCTTCCTCCTTTCTGGGATACCAATTCAGCCCTGTATTGGCTGGGGTAGCGCGATCTTCAGAAGGCTTCATTCCTTTTCCCTTGGCCACTTCTCCCTGCGGCATCAACAAGCCCTTTTCCCCTCTTTCAAAGTGGAGCTGTGCCTTTTGGAAACCAGGCGTAGTAATGGGGTTGGCCTTTTCTGAAATCAAATTCCCCTTGAAGGCGATGCCGCTGATGTCGTCATAAACTGTAAACAGCTCCTCTTTGTGGGCATGGTAAAAAATATTATCCTCCACTTTGGAATTGATGGGTACCGCACTCCGCTCCTCATCACTTCCCGCACACAACTGAATGTGATCACAATTGACAAAGGTATTATTGGATGCCTCAGAATTGGTCACTTGGAAATAGCGATTGGGTGGGGAATTGGGAACCCCATTCATCACCACCAAAGCCCCTCTAAAGCGATACCCCGTCAGCCCTTCACAGTAATTATTGATCACCTTTTGGCATTCGCATCATCAATGAAAGCCAAAAGGTGATCAATAATTAC
>JBCBDH010000625.1:0-4009 GCA_038529855.1 Bacteroidota bacterium
TGGGCTTATAATGAAGTGGCTAAAGAACGCGAGTTAAAACCCAGACGGAGTCGCCAACAATAATGTTTTCAATGGGGATATAGCCCTCTTGGGTAAGGATGAGGGTACCTGCTGTAAAACATTTTCCACTACCTGGACAATTACATCCTGGCTTACCTCCCTTCGCTCTGTTCGCTCGCTTGCCAATTGCCCTGGCTGCATCATCGACCAAGCCACTTTTGTTGATGTACTTCATGGCGGTTGCTGCTTGGCCGCCAATTGGATTCATCGCTGCTAAACTTAAGAAAGCATTCGTATGATCTCCTCGGGCAAAATAGATGGCGGCATTTATTCCATCAGCTAGTTCGCCTGCACCTGGTAAGAAGCCAACTACGTCCAGACCTGTTTGAATGATGTCAAGTGCTTTGGACCAGCGACTTTCTGTGGGCTGCGGTTCTTCTATATCTTGGGGAAAAGGAGTTCTTTGAATACCAAGTATATCCATGACCTGATAGCGGTCGATCTTGGATGAATGATACCAATGATTTGAATAGGTTGTAGTAGCCATAACCATTGGTGTCCCCTTCGCACCGATCCTGAATTGGATAAAAGTTTCTGATTGTAGTATGCTGGCCCATTGACCATATTCTCCATATTGATTCCTGCCATATTCTGACATAGAACGAGCATATTCTTCAACTGAACTCATATAATTATTCCAGTTGATGGCTAGGGCATTCACCATGGCATTTCTCCCATCACTCTCTTGCATTTTTCTTTCTAGGTAAATCCCTGCCAGGTCATAGCGACCATCTTCGATGTAGCGGTTCATCCTTACCTGGATTTCATATGATATATCGTACCCTCCATCTGGATCAATAAAACTCACTGGATTATTACTCATCGCCAAATAAGGAGACCAGTGCTGGTCATAAGGGTCAGGACTCAACCACTTGCCCAAGCGAGGATCATACATCCTCAATTGAAAAGCATAAAGCCCAACTTTCGCATCCAGCTCCTTGCCTTGGTAACCCAGGCGATAGCGTGGGCTGCTGGCTTGCTCATGTCCAGGCATCACCATACCATAAGGGTAGTAATCAGCATAACTCAAAATCTCAGCTTCGCCGCTGGCGTCCTTATCGCGATTGATGGTGGCGCGGACATTACCCAGGTGATCAGTGAGGTGATAGACGTATTGATTGCCGCCAGGATAAAAGATGCCCAACTGACCACCATCTAGCATGTATTCGGAAAGGTCTAGACTTGGATTGCTGGCAGCGTAGTCTTTTTCATAGGTAGCCAGAACGATGCCGCCAGGTTCTCGAACATAAGTGGTGGATTTTTCTGGAGCGCCAGTGGCATCATAAGTTGTTTTGTTGATGCGATTGCCTGCCTCGTCGTAGAGAAAACTCATCACCAGACGATTGCCAGCGTAGTTGCGGATTTCATCGAGTTTGCCAAAAGAATTGTAGACAAGCGAAATGTCTTTTTCTAAATCTTTTTCAATTTCTCCATTGGCATTGTAGATATAATTATCTACTTGTTGGTTTTGTACATCTCCTTGATCCAAGAAACCCGCTGCATCTACCACGTAGCGCAGCTTGTTGGTTGCATTGGTGTAAGCGCCATTATTGGCTAGATAGTCTGGATGCTCATAGATGTAGGTCATATCGTCCAAGTCTTCGCCGCTGTCATTTTTTCGACTTAAGCTTAGGATATTTCCATTGGCATCGTAGGTGATATTGTCTACTTCAAAAGCAGCATTGGCATTGGCGGTAAAGTTGCCATGAGCTGGAGCGTCGTAACCTCCTTTTCCCTTATTATTGTTGACAATACTGAAGGGGAAGTAATAGCCATAAGTCGCACTGTTTAGCTGCTGTTTCCAGTCGTACTCATAGCTAAACATATGTTGCAAATTGGTAGGGGCCTGGATATTATTGCGGGTATTCCAACGAATACTTTTGATGCGACCATCTTTGGCATCTGTTGCGCTTTCATCTCTTCCATAATTAAAGAAAGTGCCTTTGCGAACATAATCCAGCGTATGATAGTCTAGGGCCATGGCAAATACATCCTTGGCAAAGTCTGGGTGATCACCAATGAAACCATCGTTGCCAGGATCATAAGCTCCAAGTGTAGGATGATTGATGGCTTTGAGTGCACCATCTATGGTGTAGGTATAGTCGATTCCCTGAAGTTTCTCCCCAAGCTCCGTTCGCTTCAGCTCACCCAATTCATAAAATTCATAAGCCGCATGTAATTTGGGCAATGCAGTCCCTTCTTTGGTTTCTATGGTTCTGAGATCGCCATTATTATCGTAGCTGTACAAATGGGTAAATGTTTCCGTAGCATCATTGGCTTGATAGGTGGATTCAGTCAATCGGCCATAGAAGTCATAGGTATAATCCATGGTCTTCAAACCCAAGTCTGGGTACTCCTGAACCGCAGCGACCAATTGACCTTTGTGGTTGTATTTGTACCAAGTCGTGTGTTCGTCATTTTTAGACATGGCTACGCGGCCTTCCACAAAAGTGGATTCGTAGTCTGGGCCAACAGTGCCTGGGAAATTGGGACCTATTTCATCATAAGTGAGATAGGTCTCATCTACTCTGTCAGCAGAAGGTAAACCATCTAATTGGTTTTTGATGAGGTCTACGCTAAGGGCACCACCTGGAGGAGAAGGAGGTCGAAGGGTAGAAGGGAAATAATAACTAGTCCCTTGGTATTCACCAGTCTCTACGACTCGACCTCTGGCATCATAACTGATGTAACTAAAATGACCCAAGGCCGCTTGTCGCGCATCCTGCGAAAACCTCAATTTATCTTCATCATCATGGATAAACTCGCTTAGGCCGCGATCAGGATCTTCCATCGCTACAATGCGGTATAGCTCATCATAGACGACCGTTTCCTTCATATCGTGAGGGATGGGATCGTTGAAATAGATGTCCTTCACGCCATCTACTCGAAGGTAGACATAGCGAATAAAGCGATGCAAATCTTTGGTCTCATCAAAATTGACCCAATTGCTATTGGGATTGGTTTTTACGCGGGTGCGCTTGAGGCGGGTTCTCACCAAGCGGAAGTCCCAATTTTCGATGACCTCGTGGCTGTAGAAATGATCAAGCTCAATCGCTTCTTCGTCTGGGTCTGTAATGTCAACAAGTTGGCCATTGCAATCCAATCCAAAGGTGCGGTAAATGTAGCCATCTCCTAAATTGATGATTTGATTGGTACCATCAACTGCACCTTGAAACTTGATTTCAAATTCATAAGATACCAAGAAGTCAGGCTCTTCCTCGCAGTCTTCGCAGGCTGGGCAAGGCCCACCACAATCAATCCCTTCCTCTCCATAATCCAACTCGCCATTATTACAAGTGGCTGGAGCAGTATTGAGGTTGAAATTGGATTCTTGTGAGGGGGTGGGGGGAGGAACCAAAGATTCATCTCCTGCATTAATTACAGAAGCAGGGACGGGTTGATAAGTCAATTCAAAATCGTTGAATGAAATAGGACTCAGGACGATGTCTGCACTTGGATTGGTACTTGTCGCGAAAGGATTTTTAATGACCTGAACTTCTACTGGGTCCGTGATAGGTGCATAAGTAATGACATCGTTTTTAGGATACCAATGGTCAACAATAATTCCTGGCTTGACCATTGTCTTGATACTCATCTCTACCTCCTGAGCCAAGCCAGTCTGCAAATCAGGCGTAAAGATATTTTTGACCGTTTTGGGGCCAACAAAATAAGTAGCCGTACCAGGGTCGTAAACATCTACGGTTTTGAAAAAAGGTGAGGTCCCCATTTGGGAGATATCTACAAAGTCGCAGCGAATACCTTTGGGTTGAATGGCCTGGCGTAAAAGGCCATCATCATCGTAATAATTGATGGTCCAATCGCTGTAGTCCAATTCGTATTCCACAAATACAGGAGGTTCATAACCAGGAACGTAGAAATCATAGTAGTCATCTAAATAGGCAAGGGAGTAGTCAAAACCAACCCTGTAATATCCGCTGGTATTGGCATG
>JBCBDH010000626.1:0-3999 GCA_038529855.1 Bacteroidota bacterium
ATATGGCGCCAATACCAATATTCCAGCCCAGCCCTACGACACTGGCCTCTGCTTCACCTTCTGTTACAGAGTTGTAGAACAGATTGACGGGATAGCCTCCATTGGGTCCAGGTACTTCAAATAGCGGGATGTTATAAGTAAAATCACCAGTGAACAGATCGACCATTTCCGAGGTTCCGATCGGTTCGAAAGATTGTAACTCTGGCTGGGTTGGGCCTGAAGTCAAGCCCCAGGCATTTGGAGGAAAGGCTGCCTGAACGGATAAAACAAACACCAGCGAGTACACTATCTTTCTATAAAAACTCAATTTAAATGACAGGCTCATTTCGTTATTTTTTATGTTGAAATTCATCAAGAACAAAGCAGTTCTATTGACGCTTAATAACCTTCGTATTTATTATTGATGTACACAATCACTTCTTCTGTAATGTCATAGGCTTGATCTGCATACATCATCGACCCAGAGCCATTGACGCCATAGATAAAGCCCAAGCCTTTTTCCTGCCCGTATTCAATGACGTATTGATTGATCTGCCCCCAGGCTTTCTGGGTATATTCTTGATCTTCTTTTTCTTGCTCACCAATGATCTCAGAGCTCAAGGCAGAAAAGGCAGCTTGTTCTTCTTGTAATTTTACCAGCATGGCGTGATTTTTTGGTTGCTCCTGGGCTCTACTGGTCAGTACTTTTAGCTGTAGGGAGGCAGAGTCCAATACAGCCTTCCGCTCAAATTCATTTTTCTTCAGCCGCGCTTCTAATTCCTGCTTTCCGTGGAACTCACCAAATACTCGATGGATATCTACATAAGCGGCCTTAGGGATTTGGCGATAAAGCGTGAGGTTGGCTATTAGGCTACCCAGCATCAGTACACCAAAGCCTGCGGCCAGTATGATTTTTGTCGTTTTTGTCATCACTTTTTGTTTTTGATTATGAATGGATATGGTCGAATTAGAGGTATAAAAATCGCAGATAGTACACTTGGTCTTTATTGACATCTCGCACTTCAAGAATGTAAAACTCCCCAGTCGTCAGTCCAGCAGCAGCAAGATTAAGTTCTTGCATATTCGTACCAAAAGACTGGCTAATTGTACCCGTTCCACCAGAGGTCGCCTGATGAAATTTATTGTAAATCGTATAGGCTTTTGAATCATTCATTCCAGTGCCTGTAGCATATTTTTCGTCATAGGCAAAACGGAGGAGGTTGTTCCTTACTCGGATGTAGCTACCATCTAATTTCTTTTTGAGTAGGGTATAGGTTTCCGTATCTGGTGGCGGGACCAAGCAAGGGGTACTCACTTTGATGTCCATATTCAAGCCAGCTGTATTGGTCTTGGAAATAAAGGCAACGGGTTTGACGGCAAAGCTAGAGAAGGGGATGTCTTCATAGCGGCCAAATTCTTTTCCGTTCTTCAAAAAGATTATATCTCCACCCTTGATCTTTATTGTGAATTCCGTACCTGGCCCCATGTAAAAGCTGCTGTAGGTAAGCTCCCCATCAATCAGCATCGAATAACCATAGGGATCGATAAATAAGCCGTAGAATTGGCTGTTGACATTATTGGGTGCATTGAGCTCTCTAAAACCCAAGTAGAGCACATCTCCTACACCAATACCATCAGGGAAGGTAGCACGGATAATTCCCCTACCCACCACAGGTATTTCCTGATTGCAACTGGTCAATCGAGGTAAAGTCCCATCAGCAGGTTTGAGGTAATTCTGTCCGTTAATGCTTACCGAACCCAGAGAAGAAGCATCCCATTGTGGATCGTATAAGCGGAAAATATCTATCTCTAATTCTTCGACTTCTACTGGTGTGGATTGATCTTGAACCGTTACGAAGAAAGTGGCTGGTTCTGTAATACCAACAATATCCTCCGTCGTTGCCGCATTGCTCCACTCAAAGCTGTAAGGAGGTGTAGCGCCCTGAGGTAGCAGATCAATTGATCCATTTAAGTTGGCCGTGATGTCCTCTTTTTCATACCAGACCACTAGATCATCACAAGGGAAAGAAGCCCTGATGTCTACATTGATGTTATTATCTGCTTTTGTATCGTGGACATACAGAATTGGACGTAGATTGAGATTATTGGCATTTACGGTAGAGGTGTAAAAAGGCACATCGTCCTTGTAGTAGGTCACTACCCCAGATAAGTCACGAGCTATGGTATATTTTTCTCCAGCATTACCACCAGAGATATTAGCCGTAGGATCAGGGAAGTTGCCAGATTCTATGACGTAGATAATACTTCCAGATATGGCCAATAAATAATTGGCATCTTGAGTACCCGTCGTTCCTATGCTTTGGTCTTCATCAATCAGTCCAACATAATAAGTATCCTCATTACTGATGACCGCATCCAATACATCAAATTCGATACTACCTTCTTCTTCTGCGGGTAAACGATTGCATCCGCGGAGGGCAATTGAGCTGTTGTCGTAAGGTTTGGTATAGGTATTTTGCCCATCATAGGTCACGTCAATAGGTAGGGACTCCCAAACCACATCAACGATAATTCCACTGGGTAAATCACTAATAAAAACAGTATAATCTTCATATTCTCCAAAAAAGGAGGGGCCTTCACAGGGGTCAGGTGTTGTATTATTGCGCACCATACCTACCCGCAATCGCGTCTGCCCAATTTCTGCTGTTTCAGGGATAAGGATCGTATTATCTACATCCTCATTGATGAGATCATATACGGTAAAATTCCTGGATTCGTCAAATACCATTTCATCTGGATCATCAAAATCGCCATCTCTGTTGAGGTCGATCCAGATACGCCAGGTATGATCATAAGAAACTGGTATCCAATTCAGTACCGCATCAATTTCAAAAGGATAGCTATTTCCTCGATTCACCACTGTATACAAGCTGGTATAATCACCAATGGGCGCAGACTTCTTGGTCGCATCTGGCTGTGGCGCATTGACAATATCTCCAAAGGTAAAACCAACGATGTAGTCGTTCCAGGGTTGAGCCCCTTGCGGCGTACAATATCCAGTGGGCGTACCCGTACAGTTACAATTGCCATCCTCCATATCATCTACGGTATTGGCCTCGCCATCGTCACAGAGCGTTCCAGCTGGCGGGCAACAGGCTGGACAATCAGGACCACCACAATCCACCCCAGTCTCATTGCCGTTTTGGATACCATCACTACAGGTAGAACCACTACAAGGCGGACAGTCAGGACCACCGCAGTCTACTCCAGTCTCATTACCATTTTGCACCCCATCGCTACAAGTTGGGCAAGCGGGGCAATCTGGGCCACCACAGTCCACTCCTGTCTCATTGCCATTCTGCACCCCATCATTACAAGTTGGGCCACCAGCCGCACAGCCCATAATCTCTACTTCTGCCATAGCTAAGAAAGCGGTTCCAGCCAATTGGATACGAACATATCTTCCTTGATGATCAACGCTTACATTGGTCGGGCGATCTGCTGCTCCTTGCCCCGTAAAATGATAATCAAAAACACCAGGGGTATTCTGGGCATCGCTCAAACTCGGCCCATTAAATGGCACATCAGATACAAATACGTGAAAGTTGGTTAAAAAATCGCCATTGCCAGAAGAGGGAGAAAGATTCCAGACCTTAATCTCTTCTATATTATTCTGACTACCCAGATCAACTTCCCACCAAGCTTCTGGTTCCCAATTGGTTTGGCTAAAGGAGTCCCAGGTGTTGGGATCGCCATCTACTGCATTATCCGCATCCTTGTTATTTTGTGTACCATCTTGTGTGGGACTGGTTCCCAATGCCAGATTCGTAGGACTGGAACAGCCCGTTCCACAGGGCGAACAATCAGGTCCACCACAATCTATACCTGTTTCATAGCCATTTTGAATACCATCGCTACAAGTTGGACAAGCCGCACAATCTGGACCACCGCAATCCACACCCGTCTCATTTCCATTTTGAATACCGTCGCTACAGGTCGGACAGGCTGGACAATCTGGACCACCACAGTCCACTCCTGTCTCATTGCCATTCTGCACGC
>JBCBDH010000627.1:0-3999 GCA_038529855.1 Bacteroidota bacterium
AGAGGAACAAATTGAGGATATCAAAACCGTTCTTCAGGATGTCTTGATGCGCAGACTACAGTCTCTTGACCAAGCGCTTTTGGAGCTGATCCAAGGTTTTGAAATTATCGTATTGAAGAAGTTCTTGGTCAAGAGACTGTAGTCTGCGCATCAAGACATCCTGAAGAACGGTTTTGATATCCTCAATTTGTTCCTCTAGCGTTAGCGAACTACTTTTTACCTGAAAGATATACCAACCCATTTCATCAACACTGCGAATCGAAAAAGGAACGTGAAAAAACACAGATTCTCCATCCCCCATATCAATGAGAGATACCGTTTTAAGTTCGACCTTTTGTCGTTTGACTTGTAGCTCCGTGAGGCGCTTGACGATACCCGTTTCCAATGGGCTGATGATGACGCGAAGATCGCTATTCAACCCAAAGGTTTTATTGCGATCAAAGCTCAGCAATCGCCTGCGTATGCTTTCGATAATTTCCTGACGAAGCGGAATTTCTCCAGGTATATCTGTAAACTCGTAGCGCATGTAGAAGCGTTCAGGAGTAGCTTCATACATAATTTCTTCCACCACTTCTACAGCTGCATCCCTTATCTTATCCACAATAACCGTATCAGGATTGATATTCAGATACCTAGATAACTTTGATAAATCGACTACCTCTCCACGAATATTCAGCTGAAGTTTTACTTTGACTCGACTATCTCTGGTGGATAAATCACGGTCTTCCAATATCTTAAACCCTTCTGTTCGCAGATAAAGATGTTTAAGATTAGGGGCTACAATATGGTGGTCAATCGTATAGCCTATTTCTTTAACCCTGCGATTAATTTCCTCCTTGACATTGAATTCAATCTCTCCTATAGCCGTAAGTACCTCAACATAGGTCCTGGAGAATAGCTCGGGTTGTACGATTTGCTCTAAGGTATCTTGAATCCATTTACCAAGATCGGGAATATCCCTACTTTGAAATAAAGCCAGATCATCCAGTTTTAAGATCAAATTGTTCTTTACTTTTATAGGCTGATCGTAATCTTTGATCAGACATTCAATAGTAACAGAATGGTTCTCCTGCTCAACGACGCTTAGCTTCGATTTGACGACCAATCGAGCATAGCTGGTTTTGCGGCCAAATACCTTTATTAGGGGTTCTAGATGGGGAATCAAACCCTGGTTGACCTTATTGAGGTCATAATGTAGCGAGTTGAGATCGACCTTTTCTTGTAGGTATTCTTTAATGGATTTAATCAACAGCGCTTCTACACTAGCTGGATTCCAGGCCCTTGAAATGGCCTTGATGCGATTGCTGGGGTCAGGGGCAAATTCGCCATCAAAAGAGAATTCCAAAGCCTCTTGGTGATTGCTGAGTCTGGAGAAAAAACTGGTCACTGCAATGCTTTTCGCTTCTATGGAATACTCCCCAAGCAGCTTGATCTCTAAATTTAATTTAAGACCCAATTTTTTCTCTGCCAATTCTTCAAGCTGCGCAACCAAAGGGCGGGATAAATTGTAGAATTGCTCAATCAGGTTGACCTTTTGGTCTTCCTTGAATTCTTGAAATTTTTTGGTTTGATTGCGAAGAAATTGATTCAGGTTTTTCTGTGGGTCTCCATTGAATAAACCTTTGATGATATCTGGCTCTCTGCCCTGAATGGGTTTTGCTCGATAGATGTATCGAAGGGTAATCTCTTCTGCAGTGATCTTATTTCTGAGCTTATATTCCAACTTCTCCTCTTCCATTCCGCGTTGGGTAAGATTCAAAAAATCAGCCTCTGGCTTAATCTTGATCTTACTCATCCCTCGACCGTATCGCTCTAATTTTTTATTGAGGGTTTCAATGAGCGGAGATGGGGTATCTGTATTGATGATTTGTAAAAAATCGCTAATCGTTGACTTTTCCAAATAGGTACGGACCATTTGCTGTAGGAGCCGTTCGAGTTCTGCTTCTGTGACAGCGCGGGTATAAGCATATATTTTTTTAGCACTGGAAAGACGAAGGTCCGCTTTGAATTTCACTTTGACATCATAGTCAAAATCTTTAAACCGCGCCGTAAAATACTTGGAATCTAAGGTGGTACGCTGAGGCGCTCCCTTCTTGGCTACTGGTCTTACCCTAACCACGGACTCCAGATAAACTTCATCCCTAAGGCATTTCTCCAAATAATTTTGAAGATCAATCTCCTTGACAAAGAAATGGTCGATCAAACTGGTCTTTTGATTTTGCAGTCTTCTTTCGTAGTCGTCTACCCAATCCCTGATCAACTGATCCAATTTTTGACGGGGCGAACCAGACCAGTGCAGGGCTTCTGCAAGCGACTCCTCATTGCCAGGGTAGCAAGAAATCTGGTAAGATATCCTCAGTTCCAATCTCCTCTTAGATAATGCATCATCTATACTACAAGTCGTTATAATCAGATCAGACTTAACATTGGGCTGAACGACATAATAGGTAAAATCATCTGGAGACGATTTAGTGAATAGCTTTGATAATTTTTGCTGAAAATTTTGTTTTTCCTCTGCTACCTTTCCTTCTTTATCCAGCTTGATTAATTTACTTCTACGTTCGTCCAAATCTTTTTTAAAAGTTTCCAAATGATCTGTTGGAATTCTTTTGATGACTTTTTCGACTGGTTTAATGATACTCATGATGATTCATTTTTATTGCCCTTTAGGCATATCTGAAAACAGGAGATTAATTGGATTAGTATCTTTCTTCTTCGCTTGATTTTTTGTTGTTTGGCCTTATTGTCAGTGGCATTGATCAAAGACAGGTAATACATTTTTTTATCTCGCCAGTAATCCAAGAATGCACGGGCTTCCAGCTTTTGTTGACGAGTATGGCTATTTTTCTGTAATTCTTCGTGAAGTACTTGTACGAGTAGTTGAGCCGCAGGAGCAATGGGTTCTTTGCGATCCCCATTCAGCAGCATAAACCACTTTTCGATCAGGTCTTCCTTACCTATTACATCATCCAAGCTGGTTTTTTGGAGAACCTCAGTTTGGCGCTCCCCTCCATTGTCTAGGTAGTGGGTAAATGCCAACAAGCGCTTGTGTGGTGCTTTGGGGATGTTGGGAATATCTGTAATGGTATACCAGGAGTCTCTGACCTCCTTATCATAGATCCATTGCATAAGAAATCTGAACCAAGTACCCGTATCAGTACGTATTTTTTGCTCCTCTTCCAAGTCTTTACCTTCTGATTGTTCTCCTACTGATAGCTCTCCATCTTCATTGATATCCGCAAAAAGTGGATAGGGGTTGGGATAGATGGCCAGCTGATTTTCTTTGACCTTTCCAATCAATACGATGGCGAGATGAGGTAAAAATAATTGGGTACCTGGCCACTGGCGAATCATGCTCAATAAGGCATAGGGGCTATAATCGCCACTGTCTATCATGCCCAATAAATAGCGATAGGTGTTTTGCGTAATGTCTAATTCCTGTGGAGCGCGATGAAGTAGCTGTTTGATCCAGTATAATTTATCAAATTCCGCAGAGGTAATCCGCCCCATGGCAATGATGGAATAGATCGTCTGATAGTCTTCCTCAATGAGTAAACTATTCAAAAAACGATTGACGATATTCCGCAGTGCATCATAATTCAACATCTCATTGATCAAATCACTAAAGCGATTCATAACGATGCGACGCAACTTATTGACCTCCTTGTTCAAAAACTTGAGCTTTTGTCTATATTCATCGCGCCCAGAATGCTCTTCAACAATAGAAGAAAAATCTTCTTCGTCAAATCCCTTCCCAAGAATGATGGCTTCAAAGGACTTACGGGTGAAGATTTCCTCAATAAGCTCTAGCTCTTTTTTGTTCTTGTGTATATCGTGGTGAATGGCCTTTAGATCATTTTCAATATGTCTGGTCACCGTTTTAAAATCCTCAAGTACCCGCTCTCCGTTTTCTTCAGGATCATTAACGGCCATCCTAACGACTAGCTGGATGAGGTTTTCCACGATATTGGTTGGTGTACCTGCCTGGTATAAAAGTCC
>JBCBDH010000628.1:0-3996 GCA_038529855.1 Bacteroidota bacterium
GAGCTTACCATTGGCTGTCAGCGGCAGCTCCTCTATCTTGATCCAAAGACTTGGGATCATATAATCGGGGAAAAAAGATTGGTCAGCAGATGAATTAACTCAATATCTTAACAAGTATTTACCCGATTATATGATCCCAAGTCTTTGGATCAAGATAGAGGAGCTGCCGCTGACAGCCAATGGTAAGCTCAACAAAAAGGCCCTGCCAACACCAGATTTTACAGCTGCTACTGCTGAAAAATTTGTAGCCCCTATTGGGGAAGTAGAACAAGCATTGGCGGTGGTGTGGCAGGAAGTATTGATGCTTGACCAAGTAGGACGAAAGGATAATTTCTTTGAACTTGGCGGCGATTCCATCATTAGTATCCAAATCGTCAGTAGAGTGCGGCAATTGGGCTATCAACTAAAGCCAGGCGATCTTTTTGAATACCAAAGTCTAATGGACTTGGCGCAGAGGGTTGCTACGACTGGCGTTGATGAAAAGGCAGAGCAAGAATTACTGAGTGGTACGCTTGGACTGACCCCCATTCAACATTGGTTTTTTGAATCAGATTATGCTAATCCCAATCATTTCAATCAGGCCGTTCTGCTTCAAATCGATAAAGACGTCTCTTCTGATCTTCTGGCAAAAGCATTCCGCAAAATCACTGCTCATCACGATGCTTTGCGGATGCAATTTAAACGACAAGGAGATACCTGGTCCGCTGAATATGGGGATACCCTGGGCGAATTAGAGGAGGTAGATCTACGATCAAATAATGGCGATTGGTCAGAACAGCTCAGTGCCAAATGCCGTCAGTACCAAGCGCAATTGGATGTTGAAAAAGGGCCACTTGTTCGCATGGTTCGCTTTTATACTCCTGCGAGCCAAACAGCAGATCGTTTGTTTGTCCTTGCCCATCACTTAGGTATAGATGGGGTTTCCTGGCGGATATTACTAGCGGATATGGAGCGCTGTTTGTCTGCTCCAGAAAATGAACTGGGCCCCAAAGGTAGTTCCTATCGTCAGTGGCAGCAAGCCCTATCGCATTATGCCACACGACCTTCCACTGAAGCGCAATTGCCCTTTTGGCAAGAGATGATTAAAGGCTACCAAGCCCTACCTGTAGATATATCTCCCGCCAGCCCATTTGAAATGGCGCATGTCATCGCTTATGAAGAAAAACTCAACACAGAATGGACGGATCATTTACTCAAATCCTGTCATAGGGCCTATCGAACTGGGCTGCCTGATCTATTACTGACGGCGCTGGCGCAAACCTTTTGCCGTTGGTTGGATAAGGAAGAGATTGTTATTGGCTTGGAGGGGCATGGGCGCGAAGCGATTGATGAAAGCATTGATCTTGGTAGAACTGTTGGTTGGTTCACCAGTTTATACCCTGTGGCTTTAAAGAGGGGGAGGAGCGATCGAAGCGATTCCTGGATCAAATCAATCAAGGAAAGTCTTCGAAAAATTAAGGATAAAGGTTTGGCCTATGGCGTCTTGCGCTATCTTCATCCTGATGCTGCGCTTCGTCAGCACTTGAACAAACCCGCTTGGGATATTGAGTTCAACTACCTGGGGCAGACTGATAATGTATTGCAGCCAAAAGGCTTTCTAAAGCCAGCAGCGGAGCCCACTGGCTCTACTTCCGATCCAGCCAATAGTCGATCAGTCCGTCTCGTCATCAATGCCTGGATCAAAGAAGGACAACTGGAAATGGCCTGGCATTATTCTACGGCCAATTACCTGGCAGCTACCATCACCTCCCTGGCCAAAGCCTTTATGGCTAATCTGCGCACCTTGATAGCTGATTGTATGGCCCTTAGTCAAACACAAGCTACCCCTTCTGATTTTCAGCTATCGCATCTGCTCAGCCCCTGGGAATTAGACGCCTTTTTAGATGCCAAGCCCAATCGCAGAAATTCCATTCAAGCCTTATACCCCCTGAGCCCAATACAAGAAGGTTTACTTTTTCACAGCTTGATGGCAGAAGGGGAGGAAACTTACATCAATCAATTCTCCTGTGAATTACAAGGGCTTGATATAGCCGCCTTCAAACAAAGCTGGGCCAATCTACAAGAGCAATACACCATCCTCAGAACTGCTTTTTACGCCAATGATTTTGATCAAGCCCTACAAGCTGTCTATCAATCAGTCGACCTACCCATACATCTAGAGGACTATAGCGAACGGAGTGAGCAGGAAAAGAAAGATCGAATAGCTACCTTTTTACAGCAAGATCGAGAAAGAGGTTTTGATCTGGAACAAGCCCCCCTATTCCGCGTCCAACTTTTTCAACTATCTGAGGATAGGTATCAAATGATTTGGACGCATCACCATATCATCAACGACGGCTGGAGCACCCCTCTGATCTTCAATCAACTACTAACCCATTACGAACAAAAACGACTGGGCCAAACCCCTACTCCTCAAGCGGAGGACCACTACGAAGACTACATTCGCTATATCGAATCGCAAGATCAAACAGCAGCACAAGACTACTGGAAGCAGCATCTCCATGCGCTATCTGGCCCCTGTCTACTGCCCTTTGTGGCGCACCATCCTGGCCGAAACAAAGGAGGCACCTCCATGGCCTGTGAGCTCGTATCCCTCTCAAACCAACACCACGAAGCATTAAGGGCCTATGCCCATCGCCACCACCTGACGATCAATACGATTCTTCAGGGCATCTGGGCTTACATTTTGTCGATTTACACCAGTCGTAAAGAAGTGGTTTTTGGGGTGACCGTATCAGGCCGTCCTGCTGATTTAGCAGGTGCAGAACATCGAGTAGGACCTTACATCAATACCATTCCATTCTTGGTGGAGATAGATCATACCGCACCCATATCAGAATGGCTAAGCAATATCCAGTCTATCCATACTGAATCGCGCCAATACCAATACAGTACCTTAAATGATATTCAAGGCTGGAATGGCATTGTAGGGGACTTTTTTGATAGCCTGATGGTTTATGAAAACTATCCAATGGAAGAAAGCCTCTCAGATGTGGGTGATTTGAAGATAGGATCGATCCGTGTGGAAGAAAACACCAATTATTTACTGACCATAACGATAAAACCAGGCGCTACTTTCCAAATAGAGCTTCATTATAATGCAGAATTACTAGCAGTCCAATATGTAAAGCGACTGGCAGGCCACCTGAATCGCGTACTGGAAGAAGTGGTTACGGAAAAGTCAGCCCATCTATCTGAGCTAAGTCTATTAACAAAAGCTGAGCTGGCCCAACTGCAAAGCTTCCAAGGTCCTAAATCCTACTACCCCCAAAGGGAGTCCATCGTGTCCATACTCGGCTCCCAGGCCATGCAGCATAAAGATAAAATCGCTGTTCGCTGCAGAGAAGTCCAATGGACCTATGAGCAGTTGGATCATCGCTCAAATCAAATGGGGCATTACCTCCGCTCAAAAGGGATCAGACCAGAACAAGTGGTGAGCGTATGCCTGGATCGCTCTGTAGAATTGCTGCTCAGCTTATGGAGCTTGTTAAAGAGCGGCGGTGTCTATCTGCCTCTAGACCCTGGCTATCCGCCCCAAAGAATTAACCAACTGCTTAGAGAAAGCGGAAGTGGGTATCTATTGACGAGTCAATCAATAGTGTCTAAACAAGAAGAAGCATTGAAAAAGGAGGTGGAGATTTTGCTAATCGAAGAGGTGCTGGCGGCATTAGATAACTACCCAACATCAAGCATAACGGAAGAAATACCAGGCGACCAACTAGCCTATGTGATCTACACCTCTGGCTCGACAGGTCGACCAAAGGGAGCGATGATAGAACACCGTGGGATGCTCAACCACCTCTATGCCAAGATAACGGATTTGGGCTTGAATGAAGAGAGTCGAGTCTTACAAAATGCAACGCAAACCTTTGACATCTCGATTTGGCAATTACTGGTTGGACAATTGGTTGGAGGCGAGACGGTGATCTATCCACAGGAAGTAGTCTTGGATAGCGCTCGCTTTGTATCGAATTGGCTGGCGGATGAGTTGAGCCA
>JBCBDH010000629.1:0-3992 GCA_038529855.1 Bacteroidota bacterium
TGCCTCCAGCCTTTTTGCAGAAACCCTTTACACGGTTCAATGGACCAATGCAAGCGGGGAGGTTACGACCTTGAAAGGATGGCTCTATCACGGATTTTTCACCTCCGTACTATCTGACCTCAATGCTTCATTGGCCTTTGCAATTTTTAATGTCTTGGTGCTTTTCGCCTTTGCTTGGGTACTGTACAGCAGAAAAATCTTCATCAAAGTCTAAGACCTTCCTGACAACCGGAACTATTTTTGGTTGTTCAAAAAGAAAAGGGCTGGTGGCTAGATGCTGCCTCCACAGCAAAGCCCTCTTTGCCAACGCAACTGATTTTTATGAAGAAAGTTACCGAGCAAAATTCCAAGTATCGTCATCTCGAAAAGATGTCTACTAGGGAATTGCTTGAAAATATCAATCGGGAAGATCAGTCCGTTCCAGAGGCAATTGCCCCCCTTATTCCAATAGTGGAAGCTTTTGTAGATCGCTTGGTGGAGAAGATGAAAGATGGAGGGCGACTGTTTTACATTGGGGCGGGAACGAGTGGGCGTTTGGGTATTTTGGATGCCTCAGAGTGTCCGCCTACTTTTGGGGTACCAGAGGATTGGGTGATTGGTTTGATTGCAGGGGGAGATTCAGCGATTCGCAAGGCAGTGGAGCATGCGGAAGATGACACGACACTGGCCTGGAAGAATTTGAAAAAATATATGGTCAATCCACAAGATGTAGTGCTTGGGATTGCAGCTTCTGGTACGACGCCTTACGTAGTACATGGTTTAAAAGATTGCCAGGCCAATGGTATTTTGACGGGGTGTATTACCTGCAATCCAGATAGCCCATTGGCCACCTATGCTGACTATGCATTTGAGGCTGTGGTCGGGCCAGAATTTGTGACGGGAAGCACCCGTATGAAAGCAGGGACAGCCCAAAAGCTTTTGCTCAATATGATCAGCACTTCAGCGATGATTCGATTGGGGCGGGTGAAGGATAATAAGATGGTGGATATGCAATTGAGTAATAATAAACTCATTGATAGAGGCACTCGTATTTTAGTACATGCCCTTGAACTACCCTATGAAGAAGCCCAAAAGCTTTTGCTCCAACAAGGCAGCGTTCGCAAAGCCATTAGCCATTACCAATCATCTTCGCTGAACAATCAGTCCCTTTAATTCCATCGCTTCTTGGGCAGGGATATTTGTAGCTCTGACCACCAATTCCTGCTTCCCTCTTTCCAATGCCAAACGACCAACGGGCAAAGCCTTCCACTCTTTTTCATAAACCTCCCAACGCTCTACTCGATCTGGACTTGGTAGATAATCTGGCATAAATGCTTTTTCAATTTGCGTTTGAATACTTTGCCCATTAGCAGAAACAGCAATGGTTGATCCCGTTTGCCCTTCTGCACAATTGTACAATAGCTGTATCTCATAATCACCATCGCGAACAACATCCACTGACCAAACAACGGAATCACTGGTCGCGGTCCAATTGGCCACCCAATCATTGGCCCAGCCCATATCTGCTTTAAACTTTACTGCTCCATGTAGCTTGGCCTCTGGTGCAGGCAGCGAAACGCGATCATAGGCAAGATGACCCAATTCAATCAATGGCGGTTCTACACCAGCCGCTGTCACTTGGGCATAAGCTGAATCATAGGCTTGTTTCATAGCTACAGCGCGATCGTACTCATCATCCGTGATGATTTGAGTTTGCCCAGGGTCTTTAATCATATCGTATAAGGATAATTTTTCTTGAGCATCAATAACCAAGCGATAGTGAGGATTGCGAACGGCACCAGGGTAAGCTTCTGCATAGCGATTGCTGGGAAAAGTAAATAAGGTGCGGGCTTCCCAGGCATTTGTTTCGCCCCGCAGCAAGGGCGCTATGCTTCGGCCATCCCACTGAATGTCTTTTGGTGCTTTTACATTGCATAGCTCTAGCAGTGTAGGCATCAAATCAATATGAGCTACCAATTCTTTAACCTCCGTTCCATGCTTCAAATTACCCCCTGGCCAGCGAATAAATAGGGGAACCCGTACTCCTCCTTCATCTACTTTGCCTTTGATGCCGCGCATCCCTCCATTATAGCGTCTGCCATTTGGACCATTATCCGTCAGGAAAACGACAATGGTATTTTCGCGCAATTGCATAGAATCCAATGCCCCCAATAAACGGCCCATATTATCGTCAATATTTTCCACCATTCCATAAACAGCAGCATTATAATCACTCAATCCCTTGGCCTTATATTTATCAAAATAGGCATCAGCTACCTGTAAGGGGCTGTGCGGGGTATTATAGGGTACATAGCAGAAAAAGGCTTGCTGCTGGTTTTGTCGGATAAAATTTATGGCGGCGTCCGTTAGTACATCCGCTAAATAGCCTTCTGTCTGAATTTCTTTTTGATTGTGTGTTAGCTTGGTATCAAAAAAGTTATTCCAATGACCAGCTGAAAAGCCAAAATATTCGTCAAACCCCTGCCCTTGCGGATCATGTGGATATTGTTTGCCATTATGCCATTTGCCAAATAAACCAGTGCGGTAGCCAGTCGCTTTAAGTACTTCCGCTAGGGTTTGCTCCTCCGTCCTCATTACCTCCTTGCGATGAGTCACCCAACTACAAGCCGTCCTAAGATGATAGCGCCCCGTCAATAGACTTGCCCTCGTTGGCGCACAAACTGGACTTACATAAAACCGATCAAAATGCACACTCTCCTCCCGAAGTCGATCCAATACGGGCGTCTCTATCGAATCGTTGCCATGACTACTCAAATCGCCCCAACCCTGATCATCTGTCATCACCAAGACGATATTGGGACCTTGATGTTGAGGGATTTCGTTCTCTTCTGAATTAGGGGTTGATTCACAAGCCATCCAAGTGGTGCTGCCTATGGCGATGAAGAGTAGGAAATAAAAGTAATGGGTATTTTTCATGGTGTTGTAATTATTAATTTAGGATAGCGAATGGTTTGACCCTATTTTCGTGGGCAGGCTGCTCTTACTGTCGGACTGACCCCGCTTGGGCGGGGAGTCAGTCCGACAGGGAAAACCTAAGGGATTCTTTACATTAAAATTAACTATTTTCTCTATTTTTAGAACATCTTTGGATCAGGATTTATGAGGTTTCGGAAACGTATGAAAAAACGACTTCCCCTACTTATTTTAGCAAGTATTCTATTGTTGACTTATTGTCAAGATGACGGAGCAGATGGTGAGCAATTGGCGAAAGCCTATTGTGGAGGATGTCACCTCTATGCCGCCCCAGAATTACTCGACAAAAAGAGTTGGGAGAAAGGCGTATTGCCCAAAATGGCACTTTATCTAGGTATCAAAGCTAAGGATAGCAATCCGCTTGAAGGGATGAGTTATGCCGATCTACAAATTATTCTGGAAGCTAAGGTATTCCCCAACAAAGCTGTCATTAGCTCAGAACACTGGCAGGCCATCCAAGCCTTTTACCTCAACAATGCACCCGACCAATTGCCCTCCAATTCCCAAAGCCAAAATCCCAAAAAAGTCCGCCTTTTCCAGCCTAAGGCCATCCGTACGGATAGCCAACAAGCCGCTATGGTCACCATGTTAAAAATCGACACCCTACGGCAACAATTTCTGATGGCTGATGGCAATAATCAATTGCAATTTCTACAATCCAATGGACAAGTCGATTCCCAACTCAAACTCATTAGTCCCGTTACAGATATTCACCGACCAGCTGATGGGCAATACTACCTTACGGCCATTGGCCACATGAATCCCAAAGACCAACCTGTAGGTTTATTGGTTCGATCAGATGAAAAACAAGGGATCAAACAATTGATTCGTTCCCTACCTCGCCCTGTTCACAGCAATTTTGCCGATCTCAACCAAGATGGTTTAGAAGATGTCGTCATCTGTGGTTTTGGCTATCACGTGGGGCGCTTGAGTTGGTTTGAGCAGAAAGCCAATGAGCAATATGAGGAACATATTCTATTAGATGTTCCCGAATCTCCGTTCTGATTGCTCCAGGAACA
>JBCBDH010000630.1:0-3988 GCA_038529855.1 Bacteroidota bacterium
CGTCATCGGTTACATTAGTCCAATTGGCCCCACCATCTGTCGTTCGCCAGATGCCTCCATTGGCCCCACCTGCAACAATATGATTGGTATTATTGGGGTGAACACTAATAGATTCTATACGGCCCTGGTTTTGATGACCAGCCAAGAGGCCAGTACACTCATTAGAGCCATTGCCTCCTGCATCTAGGGCTCCCTGAGAGTTAAAAGGCCCAAGCTCTCGCCAGTCAATATGATCATCAGCGGAAGTCTCACAGACGGTTAAATTACCATCCAAAAAACTACCCATAGAGGTCATGGCGCTTTCCAGCATCCCATCTTCACCCATGCGATTTTGCCAGAATTGCGCCCATTTGTAAAATTGTTCCATTTCGCCATCGTCACTATCGAGGTCTTGTTGGCCACTAGAGCGGCGGTTAGCTTGTTGTCGGGTGTAGTAGTCGTTTAATCGGTCATAGATTTCGTAGTAGGAATCATCTCCAGGTTGGAGGACGCCAGAGACTTCTTGAGCTTGTAGTAGTGGTAGCTGAACCAATAATAAAGTCAGGGTCCAGGCCAGTCTGAAGGTTAAGCCTTCAAATGTTAAAGTTTTCATTAAAAATTGTAATTTAGATTAAAGAAATATGTAAGCTATAACTTGACAATTTGTGCTGTATATCTTTGTTGCTCGATCTCCATCACCAGGAGGTAAACACCAGGTAGCAGATCGGGTAGATGAATCGTTTTGCGGTCGTAAAAGGTGTGTAGGAGCCGACCGTCTAATTGATAAATGTGTAGGGTATTGGTAGTGAGCAATGAGGTGCCTACGATGTCCAGTTGATCGCGAAAAGGATTGGGTGCCATTACCCATTGTTGGTCATTTTCTTGAGGAATTGGAGCGGTGGAGACCAGGTCATCACAGTTGAGCAGCACTTCCATTCCATTGACTAAAATGCTCAATGCTCTTTCATATACTAAGGTCTGTTCATTTTGAAAACACAGTAGGGAAAAACCACCAGACAGGCTGGCTTGATAAGCGGGTTGGGTTGGCGAAAAAGGACTGCCAATTCCTTCGATCCATTGCCCTCCAGAGGGGCCAAAATACCAGCGTTTTAGATAGCCTTCATTGGTCAATATAGAATCAATCTGATCGACAACAATCGTATCAGGATCATCTGGAAAATAGCTCCATTGATTGATAAATTGATCGCCTAGTTCCAAGTCAAAATCATAGATCAAAAATTCAGTCATAGAATCTTTAGGCAAGAAGTAAACCTTGTTAGCGACTGTTCGGATATAGTCATCATTAATGAATTGATAGTTGTTGGCACCAATGAGGGTATCGCCAGTGAGCGTGTAGCGAAGGGTATTGGGCGTAGGGCCAGTATCGCCTTCGATGACGTATTTCCAAATGGCCAACTCGCTTGGAAAGGCCATTTGCTGGGCTTGCCCCCATAGAACTAAACTATTCAACAACAGGAATAAAATTGTTTCTTTCATAAGGTTACTGGTGTGTAAAAAAATAATTGATACAGGGCGGATCTTCCTGCTTGAACGCCGTCCAAGAGGTAACCCAAGACATCAACTTAAATACACAAAAACCTACCACAATGACAATGGCAGCTTAAAATGTTAATTCCAGTTTTAGAAAGATAGACAGTGTAGGAAAAAGGCTGTCTTTATTAGAAAAGTAAATTGTAAATACTTGGCTAATATAAATAAAAAAATAAATAAGGGCAATTTCGCCAAAAGAATTTTCGCGAATCGGTATATCCTCAAAGGCTTTCTCTTTAACTTGCGACCGAATTAATGAAGACCTTCACTTTGGAAAGTAGGAGCATATTGAAACTATATGAATTTAGCTAAAACCTATCAAGACCGCGCCACAAAACACGCTCAAAAAGCTAGTGAATTGAAAGCCAGGTACAATCGCCTGTCTTTTATCCGGTTGGTTTTATTTGGGATAGCCGTCTTTGTCAGTATTTTTTTATGGAGCCTTTCAGGGACTTATCTATTAATCTTTTTACTGCTTTTTCTTCCTGCCTTTTTCGTATTTGTAAGATGGCATCAAGGCATTCAGAAAGAACAATATTTTGAGGAAACCCTGGCGAAGATCAATGGAGAAGAGCTGACTGTATTGGGAGGACAGTACGATTTTTTTGATGCGGGTAAGAACTTCATTGATACCAGTCATCCCTATACCATTGATCTGGATATTTTTGGCGACTATTCTTTTTTCCAATATACCAATCGCTGTAGTACCACCATTGGTCGAGAGCGGCTGGCTCAATACCTCAGCCAAACGACTTTGGCCGATCAAATTAGGCAGAGACAAGCAGCTGTCGACATCCTTCGTGGACAATTGGACTGGCGGCAAGATTTCCAAGCCCTTGGTCGAAATACGGCTGACGATATCCGCCATTTACAGCGTTTGAAAACATGGCTTCAAGAGGAGAGCTTTGTCCTCAACAACTCAAGATTAAAGGCCGCTATGCTCATCAATCCCTTTGTCATGCTGGCTGCTATCCTATTGGTTCTTTATGTCATTCCCTGGCAAGCTGGGCTTCTTTTCTTACTCTTCCCTGGTCTCATCATTCGCCAAACCATCGAACGCGTCAATAAAACCCACGAACAGACCAGCCATGCCGAAAAAATACTGGCTACCTACGCCCGTTTAATTCAACATATTGAAGATGCTGATTTCCCAGCAGGTTTGCTTTCTGATTTACAGAATCGCCTCAAGGAGGAAGGAAGTCAAGCCTCAAAAGGCATCCGTCAGCTTTCTTATATCATCAGCCAACTCAATGTGCGCTATAATGCCTTTGCAGTAATCCTCAATATCTTGGGACTCTGGGACCTATATTGGATTTACCGATTAGAAAAATGGAAAGCATCGTATAAAACGGCCCTTCCCCAATGGTTTGAAAGTCTGGCAGAGCTAGAGGCTCTACTCAGCCTGGCCACTACTTATTTCAATAACCCAGATTGGCAAATGCCACAAATCCATTCCCAATCGCTTTTTGAAGCCACGGCTTTGGGCCACCCGCTCATCCCTGCTCAACAGCGCGTTTGCAATAATATCCACATCCCTACAGATGGTCACATCAAGCTGGTCACGGGTTCCAATATGGCAGGAAAAAGTACTTTGCTGCGAACGGTAGGACTCAATATCGTCCTGGCTATGGCTGGTGCTCCCGTTTGTGCTAAACAGCTCAGCTTACCTCTGCTTAGCGTACACACCAGTATGCGCACCCAGGATGCCCTACACGAAAGCACCTCCTCCTTCTACGCCGAACTCAAACGCCTAAAAACCATCATCGAAGCTGTTGATCAAGAAGACAATATCTTCTTCCTCCTCGATGAAATCCTCAAAGGCACCAACTCCAAAGATCGCCACACGGGCTCCAAAGCCCTGATCGAACAGTTGATTCGTTCGGGAGGTGCAGGCATCATCGCCACCCACGATTTAGAACTAGGCGCCTTGGAGGCGACGGCAGGGGGAGCTATCGAAAATCTCTGTATGGAAGTTGCTGTGGATAGGGGGAAATTATCCTTTGATTACACCATCAAAAAAGGGGTAAGTAAAAGTTTTAATGCGACACAGTTGATGCGCGACATGGGGATACGAATTGAAGAAGGATTATAAGTATCTTTACCAAAAGAATTGGATAATGAACAAACTGTACTGGCTGCTCCTTCCCTGCTTTTGGCTCTTGGCCTGCGAATCTCCTGGTGAGCCAAAGGACCTGGGAAGTGAGGAACAACTACACATCAATAAAAGAAGCCCAGTGATTGCACCCAATCGCTATAATGTGGCTTTTTTGATTATGGATGGGGTGTACAATACAGAGCTAACAGCCCCCTACGACATCTTCCAACACACCATTTTCCGCGATAGCATTAAGGCGATGAATGTATTTTTGGTCGCTGATACTCATCAGGCCATTACCAGTTTTGAAGGCATTCGCCTACTTCCTGATTACAATTACCTCAGCGATGAACTGCCGCCTAT
>JBCBDH010000631.1:0-3984 GCA_038529855.1 Bacteroidota bacterium
GCTCACTCATCTCCGCGATACCACCTGCATTATCTGAAACAGGGCCGTAAGCATCTACCGCCAATTATCATCTTGTGTGTAGCAATTATTGGTGCGCATCACTACTCCCAAACCAGCAATGATATTAGTTGCAGAACCCGTCAAAGATTGCTCAACAATACTAACTACCGGGCGCGTACCTGTACCTGTATAATATTCCGTAATCATACCAATTAAAACCCCAGAGACTAAACCAAAGATAACGGCCCAGAATACTCCCATAGAGGTGTAAGTTACATCGCCAAAGGTCCAACTGCCTGGCAACATTTGTTGTACGATAAAGAAAGTAGCAATTAGCATCAAACCAGCAGCAATAAACTCACCGCGGTTCAAAGCAGATTGTGGATTACCTCCTTCTGCTACTTTTACAAAGAAGGTACCGATGATAGAAGTGATAATGCCAACACCCGCCAAAACCAATGGCAATAAAACAGCATTCAAACCACCCATGGAATTGGTATTTTCATATCCAGCAATCCCGATAAAGGCGGCTCCCAATACCATTGTACCAATGATAGATCCTACATAAGACTCAAACAAATCGGCGCCCATCCCAGCAACATCTCCTACATTATCTCCCACATTATCTGCAATAGTTGCTGGATTCAAAGGGTGATCTTCAGGAATACCAGCCTCTACCTTACCGACAAGGTCGGCACCTACATCAGCCGCCTTTGTATAAATACCGCCCCCAACACGCGCAAAAAGCGCAATAGAAGAAGCACCAAAAGAAAAGCCAGTAATGACCGTGATGACCCGACTTACATTTTCTACGGTATCCATGCCAAACATGCTGCTGTAAATGATCAGTAGAACACCCAATCCAACCACACCAAGTCCGACCACACCAAGTCCCATAACAGCTCCACCTGCAAAGGCTACTTCAAGTGCCTTACCCAAGCTGGTACGAGCAGCATTTGTCGTTCTAACGTTGGCCTTAGTAGCTACACGCATCCCAATGAAGCCCGCAAGGGCGGAACAAATCGCTCCAAGAATAAAGGAAAGGGCTACCAAAGGAGAGGATTCAGGTGTATTACTAGTTACACCGAGTATGACTGCTACAGCGACAACAAAGATCGCCAATACGCGATATTCAGCCTTGAGAAAAGCCATCGCACCATCTGCAATATTTTCACCAATAAAAGCCATTCTATCTGTTCCAACATCTTGTTTGGAGACCCAAGAGGACTTCCAGAAAGTAAACAGCAGTGCCAGCACTCCGAAGACGGGTACGACGTACATAATTGTTTGAGCTAAACTCATAATCGTTTTGTTTATGAAAAATTTTTTACTGTTATGATTGGGTCGCTATTCAGCAATATTTACCTAATGTGGCCATATGCTCAATGCATAGCGTTAACCCCCTTTGTACATAGGTGCGCAAAAGTACAGTAAATTTGGATTTTGCACAACAAAATCGACTAGTTATGAACGGATTACATTTAAAATTAATGTAAAAGAGAGATTGGTCCTGTTTTGAGCTATTCCTCGATCCAGATCACCTTATCAGCAATAGGTTGGCGGAGACCAGGAGGGGCCTCTTTATCAGAGTAACCCATGTAGAAAAAACCTAAGCAGCGCTCCCCTTCCTCAAGTCCAAGCAATTCGCCTGAAGCCTCAATCGACTTGGGAGAGCTCCAATAAGACCCAATACCATAGGCAGAGGCCGTAAGCCACATGTTTTGCACAGCACAAGCCACCGCGGCAATCTCTTCCCATTCGGGCAAACGCTCCTCCGGGTCGCGACGCATACAAATGGCAATCACACAGGCAGACTGCAAGGGTTTACGTAGGTTTTTATTGTATTTGAATTCCGAAAAGGACTCGGCAGGTGTATTTTCTTTGTAATAATTACCTAGAAACTGGCTCAAGCGATCTAAGCCCTTATCACGAAAGATGCGAAAGCGCCAGGGTTCTGTACGCCGATGATTGGGTGCCCAATTCGCATTTTCCAGTATTTCTTCAAGAATAGCCTTCGGAATTGGTTGATCGCTGTAAGCACCAGGAAAAATGGACCGACGATTTCGAATCACCTCACTGAGCGCCTTGGGGCCCATTTTTGTCGGTGTTTCATCCTTCTTAGACAGGCTGCCCCATCTCTTAATTCTGTCGGTTGATTCATTAATCTTCATAATAGTATGCTTTACGCGAATATATTAATTCACAACAACTAATACCTATTTAAACCGTATAAAGCACAATAAGTTTAGCACAAATAAACTTCTCCAAGGGCCCTGCCATGGAGTGCCGCAGTCGACACCGCTAGAGCAGTTTACTTTATTTTACTTCAGGGCAAGCCCAAGAAATTCCTTAAATTAATTGTTCAAAACTTTCAATACTTATTGAAAGTTTTGTAAATAAACATTACTTTTGTACTACCAAACCGAATTATAGCATGAAACAATTACTAGACCGACTTCCCAAAAGCCAAGTGGGTAGTGCTTTAGTTGCCGCTACTTTGACCAGTACAATTGCTATGGCGCTCTGTGGTTTCTCAGTAGATGTCTTGGGTGAGTATGGCGCAGCTTTATTCGTGTTGGTTCCTTTGATGCTAGGCATCGTTACGCCAATAATACATGGATATCATCATTCCCTCAGTGTCAAGCAGAGTATCCAGGTATCGCTTTTGGCGCTGGCCTTCTTGGGTATGCTCTTTTTAATCCTGGCTTTTGAAGGGGTAATCTGTATTATGATGTCGCTGCCGATAGTGGTCCCTATTAACGTTGTAGGTGCTTATTTTGGTTTTTTGCTACAAAGACGAGACAGCCCCAACAATATTCCCATATCGCTTATTATCAGCGTCTTTGCTATTCCTGCACTGATGAGTTTTGAGCATCAGTTTGATCGGGAAATGACGCTGCGCCCAGTGGTCACTAGTCTGATTATTGAGGCACCAGTTGAGACGGTATGGAAGCATGTTATAGCCTTTCCAGAGATGGAAGCTCCGCAAGAGTGGCTGTTTAAGGCAGGGATTGCCTATCCAATTAATGCTCACATTGATGGGTATGGAGCGGGAGCGATACGTTACTGCAATTTTTCTACTGGCAGTTTTGTCGAGCCCATACAGGTTTGGAAGGAAAATGAGCTTTTGCAATTCACGGTAGAGGAACAGCCGATTCCAATGACAGAATTGAGCTTTTATCAGGAGTTAACCCCTCCTCATTTGCACGGTTATTTTGTTTCTAAAAAAGGACAGTTCAAACTGGTAAGCCTAGCGAATGGACAAACACATTTGGAAGGAACGACTTGGTATACTCATAGCATTCGACCATTTGCCTATTGGCGAATTTGGACAGATCATATTATACATGCGATTCATCAAAGAGTATTAGATCATATCAAAAAAGTAAGTGAACAAGAAAAGATTAATTCTTGAGCAATAATTTCAACAGCAATTTTCAATGCTGGCATAAGAAACTTGTTAGTACGAAAACTTTTTCTGAGTAGTGTCGGAGTCATTTTGGAGGGCTCCGACATTTTTATTTTTAGCCTACCCTATTTTTTATTTTTAGATAAACCTAAAAATAATTATCTTTGTTCTTAAATTGTTTGCAATGATCTCACAAACAGAAGAAAATTATTTAAAGGCCATCTTTAAAATCTCAGAAAAGGAGCAAAAAGCGGCGAGCACCAATTCCATCTCCAAGGAAATGCAGACTAGTGCAGCTTCTGTGACAGATATGCTCAAGCGCTTATCAGAGAAGGAGCTGATCAATTATGAAAAATACAAAGGGGTCACTTTAACCTCTGCGGGACAACAAATTGCTACAGCACTGATTCGCAAGCACCGACTTTGGGAGGTTTTTCTGGTGGATAAGCTCAATTTTTCTTGGGATGAAGTCCATGAAATCGCCGAAGAATTAGAGCATATCAAATCTGAGGAATGGGATCGCCGTGTGGGTCAAATTTGGGGAAGTTGAGGTATTTGTCCAAACGAGTGACCAA
>JBCBDH010000632.1:0-3962 GCA_038529855.1 Bacteroidota bacterium
GCGGAAGCGGCGATGTAACTTATAAAGGCAATCCAAGCGTCAAGTCAAAGGTCAGTGGCTCTGGCGATGTAAATAGCCGAGGATAGATACCCCAAAGTAACCAAAGCCCACTGCCTAGTGGGCTACTATACCCTTTCTAAAGCCTGGAAGCGCACCTGCGCATTCAGGTTTTTTGTTTGATATCAATTGAATAGCGATTGTAATTTCATAGCTACGCCCATATCCCCTTTAATCTTGATCTTGCCTGCCATCACTGCGTTCATTGGATTTAGTTCCCCTTTGATGAGGGCTTTAAAATCAGCTAGTGAAACATCAACCTGACAGTCTGCATCCTCATTGGCCATACTCACGGCATTCTGTGCGCCTCGCCCGTCAATAAATAATTGCTCTTCCCCAAAATCGAATTTAAGGGTCTTGCCGAGTGGCGAGGCTTTGGCTGCCTTATCCTGAATCCCTCCCAGCAGTTCGCTCAATGGACGCCCCGCTTGGTGACCATTAGTATCGCCATTAAGCGCAGAAGGTTCCTCAGCAGAATGATAAGCAACATCGTCGATAATCATCTTGGCAATGATTTCCCGCATGATCTCTGAAGTTCCCCCTCCAATCGTCAAGACTCGACTGTCGCGAAACATTCGCGCAATCTTGTATTCCTCCATAAAGCCATACCCCCCAAAGGATTGTAGACATTGGTACATCGTCTTGTCTGATAATTCAGTAGCTAATAATTTGGCCATAGAACATTCTTTGACGGCATAATGTCCATCATTATGCAAACGGCTGCAATGCAATACAAACTGTTTGACAGACTCAATCTCTGCCGCCAATTGGGCCATCCTATGTCTCAAAACCTGAAACTTATTAATTGGCCGCCCAAAAGCACGACGCTCTGACATATACTGAAGCGTATAATCCATAGCCGCCTCACAGCCTGCATAGGCCCCAATCGCTCCAATCAGTCGCTCCAACTGCAAACCACCCATCAAATAATAAAAACCCTGTCCTTCTGCTCCCACCAAATTGCCTACTGGCACCTTCACATTATCAAAAGCCAACTCCGCTGTATCAGAAGCATGCCAGCCCAGCTTTTTCAATTTATTTGCCGAAACGCCCTCTGCCTGCCGATCTATCACCAACAAACTCACCCCTCCAGCCCCAGCCTTGGGATCCGTCTTCACCACGGTGACGATAAAATCGCCATATACCCCATTGGTAATAAAGGTCTTGGAACCATTGACGATATAATGATCGCCTTCGCGAATAGCCGTTGTCTGAATATTGGCCGCATCAGAACCAGCTCCAGGCTCTGAAATTCCAATACTACAAATACTTTCTCCAGAAATGATCCCTGGCAAGTACTTCTCCTTCAAGGCTTCTGAGCCATATTTCAAGATATAAGTAGCAGACATATATTGCACCACCATCTGCACCACGCTAAAGCCACCAGAGAAGCATTTTGACAACTCTTCTGCAAATATTACATCATAGAAAAAGTCCAATTCCATCCCACCGTATTGCTGTGGATAGCCCAGGCCCAAAAAGCCCATATTCCCCATCTTCACCCATATATCCCTGGGTATGCGACGATCTTCTTCCCATTTATCGATATTTGGGATAACTTCCTTTTTCAAAAAAGTGCTCAGGCTCTCTCTAAATAATTGATGTTCTTCACTAAAGTAGTAGGAATGCATGTTTTTAAAAGTTTTATAGTTTTTGGAGGTGAGAAGCGAGACGAGGAGAGCAAAGCCGTAAAAGGGGTTCGCTTTTACTCTTCTAGACAGCTTGCGCTAAGTTTTATTAATAACCTGTCGTTTCGCAAGCAGCTCTACGGCTACTTTCTCTTCTCCTGTCAATCGAATTAAGATATTGTCCTTGTTGTGCATTGAGCAGGGTTTTGGCCTTGGGAAGATCAGGAATTAGGCCAGCGCTTCATTCTCGGAGTGATGGGACTCTACCTTGAAAAGGCAGCGCTTCATTCTCGGAGTGAGCCAATTCACTCCGAGAAGCCACCCGCAGCGGAGCGGTCTCGCTTCACTCCCAAATTACGGCTGTCTTTGACTCATGCCACTGCTCTAAATGTGCACCATAATAATCGTCAATATGCCCTCGCCGAACTTTTAGCGTGGGCGTCAATAATTTATTTTCCTCTGACCAGGCCATTTTATTAATAACAATGGTCGATATTTTCTGATAACCCGAAAGGGAAGTATTGATTTGATCCAAATCATCCTGTAGGGACTGAAAGACCTCTTTTTGGTCAGCCATTTTTCCCAAATCAGATAGATTGACCAAGGCAATGGGCTGTGGCAAGGTCCGTCCAGTTATGCAAACCTGCTCGACAAAATCATTTTTGGACAGCTTTTCCTCCATGGGATTGGGGACTATAAACTGGCCTTTAGTGGTCTTGAAAGCATCTTTTACCCGACCAACTACACGAATATAGCCTTGCGCATCTACCGTTCCTCTGTCTCCACTATGTATCCAACCATCGATCAAAACTTCTGCCGTTTTCTCAGGTTCCTTGTAATAGCCGATCATCGCGTGGGCGGTTCTCATCAATATCTCACCTGTCTCTTCGTCGATTTTCACCTCACAAAGTGGAGCCGCAGTACCAACAGAATCGTTTGGAGTAGCAGACGTGGTGCCATAAGAAATAGCCCCACAAACTTCCGTCATCCCATAGGCTTCAACGAGATGAATCCCCAAATTGGCATACCATTTTTTTAGATAGGCTGGTGTAATGGCTGCTCCCGTAGCTACGATTTGGGCTTCTCCCAAGCCAAGGGCTTTTAGCAATCGCTTTTTGACCAGATTAGAAATAATGGGAAGCTTGAATAGAAAGTCCAATCGCTTTTTGGGCATCTTGGATAATACGCCTAGATAAAACTTCGTCCAAATTCTGGGTACAGCAAAGAGAATAGTAGGTTGTGTGTCTTGCAAATTCTGGGCAAAGGTATCAATGGACTCCGCAAAGGACATCATTCCTCCCGTGGATAAGCAACTAATTTCCACCCCTATGCGTTCAGCGACGTGATTGAGTGGTAGAAAGGAAAAATACTTTTGAGCAGGGGCGCGGAAAAGACCTACAAAATCTTCTTCTTTTTCTCCCTTAATGATCAATGCTGGATTTTTGAAGGAATGCATTACCCCCTTGGGGCTACCAGTCGTTCCAGAGGTAAAAAGAATTGTCCATAAATCGTCTAGTGCTGGACGATAATCTTCTGCAAGTGGGGCTTGCTTCTCCGTACAATCTGTCCAAAGCAAACCTTGGTTGACTTCTGCATTACCAGGATAGTGAGGGAAGCGAATGATCTGAACATTAGAGGGTACGGCCTCCGCTCTATCTCCCCATTGGTCCAACTTTCCGACAAAAAGCAGCTTGATATCGCTTTTTTCAATGACTTCAGCCAATTGGGCTTTAGGCAGACTTGCATAATAAGGGACGGATACAAAACCACCCATCATAATGGCCAAATCAGCCAATATCCAGTGGTAGCAATTTTTGGAAAAAATCCCAATGTGGTCGCCATTTTCTAAATCCAGGGTTTTTAGAAAGGCCGCCATTTTACGCGCTTCTTGCCCAGCTTCTGCATAGGTAAGCGTGGTCCAGGTATTACCAAAAGGCTGACGGAGAAAGATACTATCTGGTCGCTCTTTTTCCCAATGATAAAAATGATCAATGGGCGATTTTAAGGTGATGTCAACTGGATTCATGATAATTGATATTCAGTAGTTAACCTAAAATAGGCGGCGATGGCTCTGCGCTTTTCCTTGAGATTGACTATGGGTAAGCGCAACAGGCGATGGATGGTTTTCATCGTCATTAATGCCATATCTCCACTCGCACTAGCAGCAATCACTTCTTTAGAAGCTCGTGAAAATAATTCAGCGCTTTCGTGTAGCAATACCATTAGCATATCATTCCGCACGGAGGCAGAGGGGCGATTAGTATGCTTCATCGTTCG
>JBCBDH010000633.1:0-3951 GCA_038529855.1 Bacteroidota bacterium
AATGCCTTGCAATTCACAGGAGACGCCTAAGGAATCCACTTCTGTATCATTATCTGAATCGTTTCTAATGATGCCAATGTCGTAAAAAGGGAACTCTGGTGGGCAGGCAATAGTGATACTGACTCTAGCAGTATCACAGTTAAAGGCATCACAGATGCGATACAGCAATTCATCTCCTCCACAATAATCAGTATTGGGCGTGTAGCTGACCATGTTGTCTGCATCAATACTGGCCATTCCGTTATCTGGATCATCAATGATCAAAATATTATCTATGCCATTTGGCGTAATATCATTTTGCAACACATCAATGGAAATCCCCAAGTTGATTTGAGTAGAAGCAAAATCATTCACCGCTTCGATATTCGTTGGTGCGATGGGAGAATAAGAACAAAGGGGAAAGGGATTGGAGGCATCGTTATTGGTCGCAAAACCATCCAGTGCATCTACCCCACTATAGGTCCAATTGTCTTCGTCAAAAATAACACCATCAGGCCCCGTACCAGGCTTTCTGTAAGCCCAGCCATCAAGATAATCCCAAACCAGCCCAGAGCCATCCATATTGATATCGCCAAATACGTCAATGACTTCTCCATTTTCAAAAAGCTCGATCGCATCATCCCCATTGATACTAGAAGCCCCACTTGCATAATCAGCTTCAAACCCAAAAAAGGCTTGAAACAACATTTGATTATCCGTCACATAGATACAATCCCCTGCTGAAGCAGCAACCATAGGAAAGGTGAATTCCTGCCCATCAGACCCCAATCCATTATTTGCAGAGCCATAGCCATATACACTGAGATCGGGAATGTCTTCCAGCACATAAAATTCGATGCCTTTAGCCCCTGAGGCATCTGGATGGGCATCAAATACACCGCTGATAATCATCGCATTACTCAAAGGTGTATCATCATCCAGGATCGTGATATTCAAAGAAGAGGAAAAGGGAAGAATCTGGGCATTATTCGTCGCATCCGTAATTTCGAGTAGTGCATTTTCAATGGCTTCTTGATCCATATCATCAAATATTTGGATGATAATGAACTGTGTATCAATGTTTACCTGAGGTTGGAAAGTGATTTGCATATCTGAGATATTGAAATCAAGGCCTTCAGTTGCTGTAGAATTACCCGTATTAACAGCGAGGGTGACCACTGTTTGATTGAGATTACCTCCATTGATTTCTACGCCAATCATAAAGGTTCCTTCATCTTCTCGTACACTAATATCTCCTCCTATAAAGCGAAGCTCAGGATCAGAAGAACACATAGAGGCCCCACCTGGGTTGGCCAATACGTCCATCAAAGCAGTAGGTGTGGAAGCAGCCTTCCAGTTGGAACCAATATTATTGTCTGTATTAAAGTCACAAAGCACCATTGAAGAACCCTGACCATCCGCAGCCGTTGGCCATGGGGCGGAATCGCTGTATTCTACTTCATCAACAAGGTCGCCCATTGCATCGACCAATTGGACCAATTCACCAGAATTATTAACACCTGTTGCAGGAGCCCATTCTAGGGCAGTCAATCCAAAGGCATTTCGCATAGCAGCAGAATCAGTGGCAACTAGCAAATATTCACCAGCAGCCAAATCAATATTTGGAAAGGTAAAAGTAACACCTGCGGCAAATTGATAACCCGTAAGATCAATGGTAGCATTGGTGTTATTGTAAAGCTCAATGAATTCCAGGGTATCGTTACCTGGATTATTGTACATAATTTCGGTAATGACGATGTCAGACTGCGCCTGTAGGACGCTAAAACTGCTCATCAGGAATAGCAAAAGGGGTAGTAATCTTTTCATATTTAGGGATTGGATTTGGGTAATGGTATTTGAAAAATGGGGGTATTGGCTTCTTAGTGCCATGCCTAAAATTAATACATCTATCTGAAACAACAGCATAAATTATAGTCAGCGCTTTTCTTTGGTCAGTGTTTCAAAATTAAACCAAAGTCCATACAGAATTAACATTATCTTATATTTGGCCCTTGCTTATGTGCAAAATCATTCCTCGATTTTTCACTATTCTTTTTTTTTGAGTAAACATCTCTATATAATTACCTAAATTTGCGCCATCAACATATCAAGTGTCCCAATTTACTGACATCTCCCCAGGGAATCCCAAAGTTTAAGAAAAAATAAGAACCTCGATTGATGAATTTAATCATAGCTTAACATTGAAAAACTAGTTTTTCAAAATAATCATAGGTTACATACTCTCATTTCTAAACTTAAACAACTTATTATGAAATTGATCTTGACCAAACGCTTTCTTCTGATGGCATTATTGGTTAGTCTTTGCCAGCTCACTTTTGGGCAGGGAGTGACCAGCTCTTCCCTCAACGGTAAGATTACGGATGACAAAGGAGAGGCATTGATTGGTGCTAACATCCTGGCGGTACATACCCCGACAGGAACCAGCTATGGGAATAGCACCAATATTGATGGTTTGTTCCGTATCCCCAATATGCGGGTAGGCGGTCCATATACCATCACTATTAGCTACACTGGCTATCAAGATTTTGTTAAAGACAATGTGTACCTCCGCCTAGGACAGTCTTTCAAGTTGGATGCCCAACTGCAAGAAGGTGCCTATCTACTCGATGATGTGGTGGTACTTGCTGTACGGAATGACATCTTTGATGGTAATCGTACTGGCGCAGAAACTACCGTGACCAGCGAACAAATTAACACCCTTCCTACCCTTTCTCGTGCAATTGGCGATTTTGCCAGACTGACACCACAAGCTACTGTTACTGAAGGAAGTGATGGTTACTCCATCTCTATTAACGGTATGAACAACCGCTATAATGCGATTTACGTAGACGGGGCTGTCAACAACGACGTATTTGGTTTGGCAGGTTCTGGTACCAATGGTGGGCAAACTGGGGTATCTCCTTTCTCACTAGATGCGATTGAAGAATTTCAGATTTCCGTTGCACCATTCGACGTCCGCGTAGGTGGATTTGCAGGGGGTGCGATTAATGCCATTACCAAGTCTGGTTCTAATAATGTAGAAGGTACGGCCTATTACTTGTTCCGTAACCAGGATTTGGTTAGAGAAACCCTTGATGGGGCGACTATTAGCGACTTTAGTGCTAAAACTTATGGTGCTAGCTTGGGTGGCCCAATTATCAAGGATAAATTATTCTTCTTTGTAAATGCAGAGATTCAGCGGGACGAGACGCCACTACCCTTTGATTTGAACAATTATGAAGGTAATGCCAATGCGGATAGCTTGACGGCTTTGAACGAAAAGCTCAGTCGCTTTGGTTACGATCCAGGTACTTTTGACGACAACCGTCAGTTCCTAGATAGTGAGAAGATTACCGCCAAGTTTGATTATAACTTGAGCCAGGATCACAAGCTTTCTTTGCGCTACTCCTATGTACGTGCCCAAAACCTAGAAGGCGTTCAGTCTAACGACAACAATATCAGATACTTGAACTCCTCTGAGTTTTTTGAAACGACCACCAATACGGTTTCTTTGGAATTGAACTCCATCATTGGAGCAACGATGGCTAATAATCTGAAGATTGGCTACACTCGTGTACGCGATGATCGCGATCCATTTGGTGATCCATTCCCATATGTAGAAATTGAGGACGGTGCTGGTTCTATCTTCTTTGGTTCTGAGCGTTTCTCTACGGCTAACCAATTGGATCAGGATATTTTCACCATTACCAATAACTTTGAAATCTACAAAGGTCGTCACAATATTACGATTGGTACCCATAACGAATTTTACACCGTTTATAACTTGTTTGTACCCTTCAACTTTGGTGCTTACACTTTTACCAGCCTAGACGATTTCCTCAACGACAGAAATGCGGTTGACTTTACGCGTTCTTTCTCTTTGAGAGATAATATCGTAGGGGATGGTAAAAGTGTAAGCACCAAAGTTGAAGGGTACAAACAAGTTATAAACGGTGTAAAATTCGTTATGGG
>JBCBDH010000634.1:0-1134 GCA_038529855.1 Bacteroidota bacterium
GCGCTGAATGTTAATAGCGGCCTCTGCCTCCGTTTGTTCTCTACGTGCTAGAATTTCTTTTTCGTTGAGGATAAGTTCTTCGGCAGCCAAAGCACGCTGTTGCCTCTGCCGTGCTGATGCAGCAATAAAGTTGGCTTCTCTTTGCGCCTCGTCTTGCTCAATGAATTCTGTAGAATCGGATAAAACCTTTTGCTCTAACTGTTGTAGCTTTTGAAGTGCTTCGCTTCTCAACTTAAATATTTCATCATTAGCTTGTTGCTCAATAAGTATGCGCTGAGTGACCTTTTGATCTTCTGTTCCTACTACTGATTTTATTTCCTTTGCAGCATTCAGTCTTATTAATGCTATTTTTCTTTCTGTTGCATTTTCAATTAATTCTGCTTGAAGTCTAAGGATGTTTTCAGCCGCCTTTTCTTCATCTTTCAATCTTTGCTCTAGTGCTTTTTGCGCCTCCTTGGAAATCCCTTCTCTTTGCCCCTTCCCAAATTCTTCTGCCGCTCTTTGACCAGCAGCGTTAAAAGCTTTAGGCACTTCTGGGTCTTCCGCTGATTTTGTAAGATCAGTACGCCTTGCCAAGTCTTCGTTAAATGCGTCTGTAAATGCCTGAGCCGCAGTCCTTCCACTTGCTCGAATGGCATCGGCTTGTGCGCGTAATGCATCAGCTTGAATCCTTGCTGATTCGCTTACTAGCCCTTCAAGGTCTTTTAGTAGCGCTTGACCTTCTAGTGCTACAAGAGTGAAAAAATTGCCTAGATTAGTAGCTGCTTGACGCCCTGCGGCAACGATTCCAACGAAAATAGATGGTAGATTGGATAGCACGAAGATAGTATCAGATACAGCCTCTTTTATGAAGTTGAATGCAGCCGCCCCAATGCGGGTTTGATTGATTAGCGTATTAAATCCATTGATTAAGAAGGTAATCGCACCTACAACAACTTCTATAACACCACCCAATGCCCTAAATGCTGTTGTTAAGCCGTCAGAAATGCCCGTCCCCTCGTTAATATTCGAAAACAAAGACCGAACAGCTTCAATCAAAGGTCTGGTTACATTGACTAGGAAATTAAAAGCAGGAGCAGCATTTTCTTCTACAAATTCTTTTGCTGCATTGCCTACTCTGATCAATAAAACCAC
>JBCBDH010000634.1:1144-3947 GCA_038529855.1 Bacteroidota bacterium
TAAAACCACACCTTCGCGAAGAAAGGGTAGAAATGCTTGTCCAATTGATTTTAGCACTTCATTACCTACGCCTCTTAATGTAGAGATAAGACCACCGTCTGTTTGTGACTGACGAGCTGTCAGCTCAAAGAATTTGCCCCCTTCTGAGGTTAATGATATAAATGCTTCTTCTAGGTTCTCAAAAGAAATAGCACCTTCGCTTGCTAGTTTTTTTACCTCACCTTCCGTCACTCCCAATTGTTTAGCAAACTTCTGAATGACTGGCACTCCTGCCTCGGTTAATTGATTAATATCCTCTGCAAAAAGTGTCCCTTGGACCCGTGCTTTTCCAAATATCACAGCCAGCTCATTAAAGTCTTTTCCTGTTCCTGCCGATATATCACCAACGGCTCTAAGTGTTGGAATAAGTTTTTCTTGCTCAACTCCAAAAGCTAATAATGCCTTCCCAGCTTCTTGAACTTGCGTAGGCTCAAATGGGGTAGAAAGAGAAAATTCATTTAAGTCTGAGAGTACTTGTTCTGCCGCTTCTGCTGACCCCAGGAATGTCTCGAATGATACCTTGGTTTGCTCAAATGCAATTGCACTAGCAGCCGCACCGCTCACTAAGCCTCCTAAACCCCTGCCAATAGCCTGAACGCCAGCAGTGATAAGATTGCCAGCGAATACGCCCAATGCCGTTTTTCGAACGCTTTGAAGCGAATTGCTAAACTTGGCTAAGCCTGGACGCACTTTATCTGCCGCACCGCCAATATTACCCGCATCTTTTTGGGCATCTTCAATAGCGTCCTCAAGTTCACGCGTAGCTTTTGCACTAGCTTGTACTGTTCTTATGTACTCCTCTGCACGTCGCGTCTCATAGGTTAGTATTATATTCCCCTCCCTTATTTCACTCATCTATTTAGTTTTTCAATTTGTGCTTTACGATCATTGTTAATGCTGTCTAGTGACATTAGTAATACATTGTAATCATCCCAGCTCATTCGAAGTAGTTCCTTCATTTTTAGTCCTGATTGCTGAGAAACTAGGACGTATTCTTTTCTCCGATCTGCCCAGTACTTGTATCTATCGAGGAAGTAATTTTGCTCAACATAATTTGTTCGTTCCGCCTGTACATCGGATTGTGAAGAAGCTCTAAGGCTTGCATAGAATTTAGCCCTGTCTCCGTAGCTTCTAAAAGCTGGCTGGAAATTCCTAAAAAAAAATCCTTGATTGGCTGGTGTTTTTCGATCAATGCCAATTTCTTAGCCTCATGGTCGGCAAAGCTCTTGTCTGCTGTACTTTCGGGTTCGTCGTCTAATAAAATCGTTATAGCGCTTAAAAGTAGTGAGCAGTTGTAAGAGATAGGTTGGTCTACCATTGATTCTGCGTAGGAAGCAAGCTGATAGATTTTGTTGATATTTGGCTCGTTTTGCAGTGTTTGAAAGAATGCTTTCAGGTCTGTGCGTTTAAAGCGGTTATTATATTCATCTACTCTTGCTCTGAATACCTCTATCCTGTCAAGGGGCATGTTGGCCATGTCAGGATAGCGGTAAAGGCGATGGCCCTGGTATTCCATTGCCAGGATTAGCCCAGGGCGTTCTTTAGGCGGCTTTATTAATTGTTTTAGTTTTTGTAGCATATTTTCTAAGCTGCATTTATAAATCTAGCAGCATTATTGATGTCTTCGACAGATTTAAAAATTGCATTATTAAAGTACCTCCATGCATCCCCTGCGTCTTGCTTGTGATTTTCTCGGTCTTTTAGGAGTTTGCCCTGATTTGTAGTTTGCCCAGTCTCTAAATCCATTATTAAAACCTTGTTGGATTGCTCCACTATTTGGACTGGAATTTTGAAAAACACATCATTGCATATAATCCTGCTAAACTTATGTCGAGCATTGGCCTTTCGTGTGTATTGCATCGCTAAGTCCGAAAGATGAAAGCGATCTTTTATAATTTCGTAATTTGTAGACACGGCAGCAGCGTCTTCTTTATTTCCATTATAATCTCCACAGATATTCACTCCGGCCACATGGTCACCATACAAAGGGTGAAGTATGTCCAAAAGCTCCCTTGTCCCTCCTTTAACCTGGTGAGTTGCAAAAACCTGTATGCCTAGTAAGTTGGTATATTGCGCTGCAATAGCTGTACATGGATCAACATTAAAGTCAAAACTCAACCATATTGGCTCCATTGGGTCGGGTATTAGCGTTTCATCGGTCACGTGATACTGCCTGTCAAACTGATAATAGAATGGCTTTTCGTTTAAATTTACCTCCCAATCGCCATCCATCATCATCTTATATCTCAATGACGGTAAGCTTCTTTTTTGTCCCTCAATCCAATCTTGTTCTACATATGGATTATCATATACCCTGGAGGGGATGTAGTGCCAATTCTTTTTTAAGCTACCCTTTTTCCAAGGATCGTAAATAATTTCTTTCACCCATCCACTTTGCGGGTTTGATGTTCCTACTACTATATTTGGAGGGATTGGCTTGCCTTCTAACTTATCCTTTTTCCTATCAGCCATTTTCCAAGTACCGCTCCTCTCAAATCCTACATAAAATGTTTTTTTACGAATATCCATCTCCTCAAAACAAACGGAATCATATTCAAGCCCCCTGAAACGCTTTAATTCTGGGTCTTTTTCTATATTTTCTCCATAAAATTTAATTACAGAGCCATTTGTAGTATGCCATTCCCACCCATTACTTTGCGTTGGCTCTCTTCTTGTGAAGTTGGTAGGTTTAATTTGCTCAAATGTTGGTAGGACGGTATCTCTAATCCTCTGAATATCTTTGCGAACTACAACATATTTTGAG
>JBCBDH010000635.1:0-3921 GCA_038529855.1 Bacteroidota bacterium
GATATTTCCAATCACTTATCTAGCGGAATGTACTTCCTTTCCTTGCAGACAGAGCAGGGAATAATGACGCGGAAGTTGGTCGTTCAGTAAGTTGGAATGTATTTATTTTTTTACTGAATCCATTAATTATCAGCTGGTTAAGATGAGGTGATTGCCAAAGTGACCTCATCTTAAGCCCAGCTATCTTCCTTTTTCCAAACTATAATGCGAAAGCCCCATTGGTATGAAAGTATACTTTTATGTTTTTGTGACCCTTTGTCTGTTTGCTTGTAATCTAACGCCCTCCAATGATACGACTGCTGAAGCCGTATTGGTTTCTTCTAAGGTGGAGGTCAATCCATTAGAGACGCTTTCAAAAAGAGCGGTGGAGGATTTGGCCCAAATTTCTTTTGACTCTGTTCAAATTCCAAGAACAGTAGAAGCCAATGGAAAGATGAAAGGCACTCCTTCTAAAAGTTGGACCAGTGGTTTTTATCCAGGTTTACTGTGGCAATTGTATGGATACAGCAAGGAGGAAAAATTGAAAGAAGCTGCCGTTCAGTGGTCAACTTTTGTTGAAAAGGAGAAGATGGATGGGGGTACGCACGATTTGGGATTTAAGGTGTATTGTCCCTTTGGGAATGCTTACAAAATCACTAATGAAGAAAAATACAAGGAGGTCTTTCTCACGGCTGCCCAAACTTTAAGTACGCGTTTCAATCCCAAAGTAAAAGCCATTCGCTCCTGGGATCATCATGAACATCTTTGGAAATACCCTGTCATCATTGACAATATGATGAATCTGGAAATGCTTTTTGAAGCAAGCAAATTGACAGGGGATTCCAGTTTTTATCACATCGCCAATCAACATGCGACAACGACCCTAAAAAATCATTTTCGCGAAGACAACAGTTCTTATCACGTTGTAGACTATCATCCTGAAACAGGGGAGGTCGTGAAAAAAAATACCCATCAAGGACTTAATCACGAGTCTGCATGTAGTAGAGGACAGGCATGGGGCATGTATGGTTATACAGTAGCTTATCGCTACACGGGGGAGAAAAAATACCTGGAACAGGCTAAAAAAATTGCAGCATTTATTTTCAATCACCCCAATTTACCTTCAGATAAGGTTCCCTATTGGGACTACGATGCACCCAATATTCCCAATGAACCACGCGATGTTTCCGCAGCTGCCATTGCTGCCTCTGGGCTCTTTGAGCTGAGTACCCATGACCCTGCGAATGCCCCAAAATATCAAGACTGGGCCAATCAGGTATTAAATAGTCTTAGCACTGAAAAATACCAATGCAGTGTACCTCCTTTCTTTTTAAAACATAGTGTGGGCAGTATTCCTGGAGAATTTGAAATGGATGCGCCAATTATTTACGCGGACTATTATTATGTAGAGGCACTATTGAGAAAAGAAAGACTTTAGCCTACTTATTATTGAGATGCATAATACATAAAAATGATGAACAAAATTTTTCCCATCATTGCTTTTGCGGGTTTATCCATTTTTCTATCCAGTAAGCATACAGACTCCATCAGTGAACCCCTGCTGGAAAGAAAAATAGAAAATATCAATTCAGCTTGGCAGTATTTGGAAAATGGTTTAACAGATATCAAGGCACTAGAAGATCAAAAAGATTGGCAGACCATAGATTTACCCCATACCTGGAACCAATGGGATGCCGTGGATAATACGCCTGGCTATCGAAGAGATGCAAGCTGGTATCAAAAGGAAATCTTTCTGGAAAATTTTTCTGAGGCCCAATACCTCTTATACTTTGAAGGGGTAAATATTACTTCTGATGTCTATGTCAATGGCCAAAGAGCAGGAGGGCATATTGGTGGTTATGTTGGCTTTGAAATCGACATCACTCCCTTTATAAAGAAAGGGCAAAAAAATAAAATTGCCGTCCGTGTTGACAACAGTTATAATCCCAATATTATTCCTTCCCAAAAGGCTGATTTTTTTATCTATGGCGGAATTACGAGAGATGTGTGGTTAAAGATTTTGCCCAAAATCAATCTGAAAAATATTCAAATCACTACGCCAGCAGTCTCTTCCCAAAGCGCTTCAACCACTTTAAAAATTGACCTCCACCATGCGGAATTACTAGATGATAATTTTACCATAAAAAGTAAAATCCTTGAACCTTCCACTCAAAAGGTCGTAGCGGAAAAAACCATAAAAGCCAATGGAGCTAAAAATAGCTCCACCCTTACATTCGCCAAAATAAACAATCCAAAGCTTTGGTCGCCAGATCATCCTCATCTCTATCAAGTCATTACGCAACTCTATGATGGCGATCAACTGATAGATGAAAAAGTCGAAAGGATGGCTTATCGCTGGTTCCACTTTGAAGACTATGGCGCCTTTTATTTGAATGGCGAAAGATTATTATTGCGCGGTACGCATCGCCACGAAGAGCATGCGGGTTATGGTGCGGCTATGCCCAATGAACTACATCGAAAAGATATCCAACAGATCAAGGAAATAGGAGCTAATTTCCTGCGCCTTGGACATTATCCACAAGATCCAGAAGTCTACAAAGCTTGCGATGAATTGGGGCTTATTGTTTGGGATGAGCTGCCTTGGTGTAGAGGTGGAGTAGGAGAGGCCACCTGGCAAGCCCATACAGAGCGATTACTCAAAGAGCAGATTCGACAAAATTTTAACCATCCTTCCATCTTATTCTGGTCACTGGGAAATGAGATTTATTGGTTGCCTGATTTTGAAAATGGCGATGATACAAGTCGCATGAACGCTTTTCTCAAAAAGCTTGACATCTTGGCGCATCAACTTGACCCTCATCGCATGACCTCCATTCGAAAATATTATGCTGGTGCTGATTTGGTGGATGTTTTTTCCCCATCCATTTGGTCTGGATGGTATGGAGGGGTTTACACCAATTATCAAAAAACACTTACTGAAAACCAAAAGAAATATCCTCGCTTTCTTCACATGGAATATGGAGGGTCCAGTCACGTTGGCAGACATACGGAAAATCCAATCACTGGTCCTGATGCTATGAACAAAGATAATTGGACAGAAGTAGCCAATCAGGTCAATATCAAAAATATTGCAAAAGGGGGAGATTGGAGCGAGAACTACATCGTTGATTTATTTGATTGGTATTTGGGCATCACAGAAACCAAAAATGATTTGTCAGGAAATGCACAATGGGCCTTCAAGGATTTTGGAACGCCCTTACGTCCTGAAAATGCGATCCCCTATCTGAATCAAAAAGGATTGGTAGACCGCTCTGGAAAACCCAAAGATGCCTACTATGTCTTTAAAAGCTATTGGTCAAAAGAGCCTTTTACCTACATTGAGTCACACACCTGGACGGAGCGTCGTGGTCCTAAAGGCAAGACGAAAAACCTAGCGGTATTTAGCAATTGCGAATCCGTTGAACTTTTTCAAAATAATCAATCCTTAGGAAAGAAAAATCGAAAACTAGGGGTCTTCCCCGCTTGTGGACTGAATTGGGATATTCTATTTACAAAAGGTAAAAACCAACTTATTGCCAAGGGATTCAAAAATGGAAAAGTCATCACTGCGGATACCATGACCGTCAACTACGATTACACCCAAGCGGGAAAACCAGATAAAATAGCCTTGAGCCATCGAAAGTTACCCAATGGAAATCATTTGGTAGAAGCTTTTATGCAGGATAAGGATGGTCTAAGGGTATTGGACTATGAAAAGCATCTTTACTTTTCAAAAGATGGAGCAGGAGCATTTTTAATGAATTATGGAACCCCCACTCGCAGCCAGGTTATTCAAATGGCCAATGGCTATGCCGCCATTGAGCTTCATCCCAGCAAAACGGGTAAGGCCATTATTGAAGCCAGAAATCAAGATTTCAAGGGAAGCTATTTGGTGATTGATTTTGATAAAGAAAATAGGGTTTCCAAGGCTGCAAAAACAAA
>JBCBDH010000636.1:0-3918 GCA_038529855.1 Bacteroidota bacterium
CTGCCGTTATGGTTATCGCGATTTGTCCGCTACAGAATGGGGCATTTATTCGCATGGCATTTTGGCCCTGGAATGGCAATATGGAGCTTTGCCCTTTCAGCAAATTGCCGCTACTGCCTTGGGCATTGACGCAGAAGCCATCCGCCATATTTTACAAAACAAAATCATACACGATGGACTAAGTTTTCCCAACCGTCCGTTTAGCAGCCCCAATCCCCACATCCCTATGTTGGATCAAAATGGAGCGCCCTATTTGTTTCATCCAGACCAGGAAATTCGCTCCGCTCGCTTTTTTGGACAATTCGCCCTCAACCCTCCCTTGTTTTACTAAAAAAACTATCTTTGAAGCGCTATGGAAAAGATTACCTATCCGCTTTTGTACTATCAATTAAAATCAGATGCTGTATTGGGGATGCTGATTGGAACGGATTATCAGGTGATTGATAAAGACCTCAAAGCCGTTAAAAATCGCTTATCGCGCTATCTGCAAAAGCAGTATAAAAAGCACGATGAGTATTGGTATATGGATATCGTTGAGGCCAGACTGAAAATTGTGGAAGTAAAGATTCGACCTACCTACAGGGAGCAAACGGGCTCCTACCCCATGAGCCAGGCACTAACCGTACCCGTACCAACAGTTTATGGAGAAACCGTGCAGGGCTATTATGAGTGTTACCTGCCCTTATTGGAAGATAGTTTTTACTATTACGATGCTCGCCAATTTGGTTCTTTGGTTCAGTACATTGCCTCTGATTTGCTCAATCGCCTGAGTCCAGAGCAACTGTATCGACAAATGATGTATGGCCAGCCACAGTTGGATCACATCGTCCTCAAAGTGAATCAGAATCGCGAAATACAGAAATTCGCACAAAGTTATGAGCGAGAGTACAAAATACTCAATCGCCTAACGGTTAAATACCCCTATCCAAAAGCCCTGCGCAAAAAGATCAGTACCTTTCCAGAGGTGGCTTGGGAATTGGAGCACGTGGTGGCCGAGACGGTAGATAAGCTATCCAATTTGCGCACCAATTTATTGATCGTTGGAGAACATGGGGTGGGGAAAAGTGCGGTGCTGCGACAGGCCATTCGCAAGATTAGTGCGGCTGCACGGAAGGAAGGACCTGATCTGACTTTTTGGCAATTGATGTCCCAGCGGATTACGGCTAGTGCTAAATACATGGGAGAGTGGCAGGAGACCTGCGAGCTGATGGTGGAAGAACTCAAATCAGCCAATGGCATTTTGTGGGTAGTGGATATCATTCGCCTCTTGGAGACGGGAGGGCAAGGAGCGGAAGATAGCGTGGCGGCTTTTCTAGCCTCCTTTTTGCAACAAGGGCAATTGCAAATCGTGGGAGAGGTGACGAAGAGGGAACTGGATAGCATGATTCGTTTGCTGCCTGGTTTTGTAGAAAATTTTCAACAAATTCACATCTCTGAGTTACCCGAAAACAAAGTACAACTCATCCTAGATCGTTTTGCGGAATACGCGGAAAAGAATAGACAAATCGTATTGACTAAAGATGCGCTGGCGATGACCTATAGGCTACTGCTGCGCTATTATCCCTACGAACGCTTTCCTGGCAAGGCCGTCAAATTTCTGGGCCAGTGTATTAGTGATGCGCTGCTTCGAGAGCAGGACAAGGTGCGCCGCGCTGATGTCATGCGTCTGTTCATCCAACAGACAGGATTACCTGAATTGTTTTTACGCGATGATTTATTATTGGACAAAAAGGACTTGCACCACTACTTCACGCGAAATATCATTGGCCAACCCAAGGCTGTCAATCGACTTTCTGATGTGGTAAAGATTTTTAAGGCAGGACTGAATAATCCTGATAAACCTATTGCTACCATGATTTTTTCTGACCTTTCCCAAAAAAGTAGGCGGCAAGGGTTTTGGCACAAGCCGTTTTACCCACCCCTGTTGGACCAGCAAAAATCACCTCTGATTCGCATTGACATGAGCGAATTTCAACATCCTGGACAAATTAGTCGCTTCATTGGCGCTGGGCGAGAAATGGGAAAATTAGTGCAGGATATTCGCGAAAGACCCTTTTCTGTTCTGCTACTAGACGAGGTGGAAAAAGCGGTCCCCGCTGTTTTTGATACCCTACTCACGGTTTTGGACGAAGGCATCCTTGTCGATGCTTTTGGACGGGTGACAAATTTTCGAAATACCATCATCATTATGACCACTAATCTGGGTGCCTCTAATCGCCAGTCCATTGGTTTTCGAAATTCTCAATCAGATGAAGCCAATTACCTCTCAGCTATTGGGGCCTATTTCCGCCCAGAATTTGTCAATCGCATTGATCACATTGTAATGTTCAATCCTTTATCCGCACAGGACATCGAAAAGATCACGCGAAAGGAATTGCAGGAGTTAAAACAACGTGAAGGCTTTGTAAAAAGAGCTTTGGATTTACAATTTAGTGAGGCCCTGATCAAACACCTCTCTGGTATTGGCTTTGATGAGCGCTATGGTGCCCGTCCGCTCCAAAGGGCCATTGAACAAACCCTCATCAATCCAATGGCCAATTGGTTATTGGAAAATCCCAGCTTTGAAGAGGTTGTCCTCCATTTAGATTACGATGGTCAATTGAGCATCAAAGTAGCTAGCCCCTAATAGCTATGGCCATCCTCCTTCTCCAAATACTATTCATCGTACTGGTTCCTTGGCTGGCCATTCGTCTGCTCAAGGGGCGAGCCGCAGGGGAGTGGATTAGTCCAGTCGTCATCGCCTATGCCAGTGGTATCATCGTTGCCAATTTAAGTCCCTTTCCCGTCCATACCCAATTGTCCACCACAATCAGTGAAGCCACTGTCGTTTTGGCCATTCCGCTTTTACTCTATGCGACGGATATAGTTGGCTGGTGGAAAAAAGCGGGAGGGAGCATTCTCTCTTTTTTTCTGTGTATAATAGCGGGTATATTCAGCTCTGTGTTGATGGCTTTTGTATGGCAAGATCAATTTGAAAACAGTTGGCAAATATCAGGTATGCTTGTTGGCGTTTATACAGGGGGGACACCCAACATGCAAGCCGTAGGCATGGCCCTTGGAGCAGATGAAAACCTATATGTCTTACTCAATGCTGCTGATATTTTTTGTGGAGGCATCTACTTACTTTTCCTCACGTCCATCGCTCACTCCCTGCTCGGTCGTTTCCTACCCAATTATAAAGGCCCCCAACCAGCAATTGAAAACAAGGATTCCCACACTAGTCTTCCCAATGATCAAATCGACCTAAAAAGTATCCTCAAAGCCACTGGTCTCACCCTTTTCATCATTGGCCTATCCGCTGGTCTGACTTTTCTCCTCACAGGTGGCCTTAGTCATATTGGCTGGCTCATCTTGCTGCTAAGTGCGCTGAGCATTACGGCCTCTTTATTCCCTGCGGTCCGCCAAATTCCTGGAACTTTCATCATGGGCGAATACCTACTTTTGATGTTCTGCGTCGCTGTTGGCCTCCTGTCTGATTTTCAATCCCTTTGGTCAGATGGCGGCAGCATCATTGCCTATATGGCCTCTGTGATGAGCCTGACCATCGTCCTTCACTTCCTGCTGGCCCGCTGGTTTCGCATCGACCGCGATACGGTATTGATCACCTCCACGGCTGCGCTCTATGGTCCCGTATTCATTGGTCAAGTCGCCAGTGCCATTCGAAATCGAGCCTTGATCTTACCTGGCATGGCGACTGGCTTAGTGGGCATTGCTTTGGGCAATTTTTTGGGTTATGCAGTTGGAGAAGGATTGCGCTATTGGTTGGGAGGATGAGGTATTGGTTTACAATGGATTATTAATTCCCTCCAAGCACCAAAAAAGGAATATTAGCATGCGCCGTATGCGCATTCCCATCCTCCACATAAATAAACAAACGATAGGCACCAGCTTGAGCAGGTGCTTTGAATTGGGCTTTGC
>JBCBDH010000637.1:0-3901 GCA_038529855.1 Bacteroidota bacterium
CTAATCACCACCCGCGTATCTGGTGATTAGGTCGATGATGTTTTGCTGTCCTTTTACTTTTACACTCTGTGTATTGCCTTTCCTAAGAACAATATCTGCAGATATTTTGAGTTTGAAACCAGAGAAATTACTGACATCCAGTGTTTTTTCAACTCTAGGACCTTCGCCTTTAATTCCTTTTCCTCCCCAACCCCAGCTTTGGGCAAAAGTTGGACTAATCAAAGCGATAGCGAGTAGAAGGAAAAGAGAAAAACGTATTTTTTTCATGATAATAAAAGTTTAAAGAGAATGATGTTTTGTCTTTATTAATGAGGTATTCTAATGCGCTAGGAGCCTGCTTTTTCTAAATCACCAGATCCAATAATGGAGGACTGGACTTTTGGAGAACCTTTGTAGTATACATCTCCGCTACCTACCATTGAGGCATTGAGTTGGTCATCTACATGTACTTTGACGTTTCCAGAACCCGCTGAAGAGACATCGCACTTTTCTACCTTAAAATCATAGGCATCTATGTTGCCAGAGCCTGCGATGCTAACATCCATATCTTCTGCACTACCTTTGAGGTAAAGGCTACCCGAGCCTGCGATGTTACAATCTACTTCTTCGCCTTCCGCGCTTAGGTCTATACTACCTGAGCCGCTGATATTGATTTCCAGATCTTCCAGATTCTTAAAAGTATTGGTACTTACAATTTTTGCCGAACCTGCCAAGTTGATTTCTTCTAGGTTCTTTAAGCTGATTTTGATCTTGACATCTTTTCCAATATTGGCGCCATCCTTTGTTTTAATCTCCCAATTTCCACCTTTGACTCTTGTTTTTATTCTGTCAAAATTCCGTTGAGAAGTGGTCACTGTAATGCTTTGTTGATTGGATTGTGTAATTTCAACTTCTGCATGCAAACCAATGGAGATACCAGTTATGGTCGATACATCATAATTTTTAGTGACTTGGGCCAGGGCAGTGGTGGTCAGGGCAAGGAAGCAAAAAGCGTATAGAAGGAAAGGTTTGATTGCACTCATGGTTTCAGTTTTATGGTTAAAATAAGACATTCACCTAAAATGACAAATAGAAATCCATAGGGTTGCAGCTTTAGGCTAAAATTAGCGATTAACAAAGTGGAGTAATCGCTGTTTATGATGGAGCAGTATACTTATAAGGAAGTGATTTAGAGCTGCCCTAAATCCAGTTTCTGTCCTAATTAAAGCTTAATCGTGGATTGGGGTACCCAACCCTTTGTTGTTAGTATATAGATTTTTAAAATTGAAGATATGGATGCCCAGATGATAGGAAATACCTTGAAAAAAAAGATTCTCGATACGGAAAAGCTAGCTCGACGTTTGGAACCAAGTACCGAGCAAAGGGCCAATTGGAGCCAACAAGCCACCCAATACGCTGAAGACTTTCTGGATCACATCGAAAAAAACAAAACTTTTGAAATCGACAAAGGGACTGGTCAGGGGCTTTTCAGTCAAACTTTTGGCGAAGCAGCCAAACCCATGGCCGATCTGCTAGAAACCATTCGCCAGGAAGTGGATTATCCTGGTTTAAATCCTGCCTCTGGTGGGCATATGGCTTATATTCCAGGAGGAGGCGTGATTCCCACGGCCTGGGGCGACTATCTGGCGGCTATCACCAATCGCTATGCCGGAATTTTTTATGCCAGCCCTGGCGCCGTCCGTATGGAAAATCACTTGATTCGTTGGATGTGCCAATTGATGGGTTATCCAGATAGCGCTTTGGGTAATTTGACCTCTGGCGGCTCCATCGCCAACCTCATCGCCATCGCAACGGCCAGGGATGCCAAATCCATTCGCGCTCGCGATATAGAGCACTCTGTTATTTACCTCACCCAACAAATTCACCATTCCATCCAAAAAGCCTTGCGAATTGCGGGTTTGAACGAGGCGATCATTCGCTACATTCCTGTGGATACTCGTTTTCGGATGGATACGCAAGCTTTAAAAGCCCAATTGGCTAAGGATAGCGCTAATGGTCTTCGTCCCTTTCTACTGGTTGCTTCTGCTGGAACAACTGATACTGGCGCCATTGATCCTCTGGATGAATTAGCAGATATAGCCGAAGACCAAGGAATGTGGTTCCATGTCGATGCCGCTTATGGCGGCTTTTTTATCCTTTGTGAAGAAATAAGAAAGGAATATTCAGGTATACATCGCTCTGATTCTATTACTATAGATCCACATAAAGGACTCTTTTTGGCCTATGGCTCTGGCGCTGTTTTGATCAAAGATGTCCAGTCCCTACAGGATACGCATTACTACAAAGGCAATTACATGCAGGACTCCTTGTCTGCCATTGAGGAACCCTCCCCAGCTGATTTATCACCTGAGTTGACCAAACACTTTCGGGGTTTGCGCATGTGGCTGCCTTTGCAATTGTATGGTCTAGCCCCCTTTCGGGCCGCTTTGCAGGAAAAGCTCTACCTCTGTCGTTATTTTTATCAAAAAATACAGGAATTGGGATTTGAGGTCGGGCCTGAGCCTGAATTATCAGTGACGATATACCGCTATATTCCAAAGATTGGGTCTGCCAATCATTTTAACGCCCAATTGGTGGAAGCTGTAAAAGAAGATGGTCAACTATTCATTTCTTCTACCAAGATCGAAGGTGTATTTTGGCTGCGTTTAGCTGTTTTGTGCTTTCGCACACATTTGTATCATGTTGACTTATTATTGAAGGTCTTAGAAGAGAGCGTAGCTCGATTATCAAAGACAGCAGCTTATTTGGAACGCTGAGGTAAGTAGCCATATACAAATACAGGGGGAGCCCATGAGTTCGCTTCGCTCGCCCTCCAATTTAGCTTGCAGTATTGTTCTTCAAAAAACCCTCTTCCGCCAAGCCATTAAAGACAAATTTGCAGCTATCTCGCTCGCTCGCTCTGGAAGCCAGGAAATAGACCTTCTTCACCTGGCTAGCGGGATTTTCTCGCAAATAAACCACAGCGTGTTTAACCAACTTGCCTACAATCTGATGCAGCTTACCCCTAGCTGCCCCTGTACCGATCAATGGAATGAGGATGGATTCAAGTTTTTCCCCTTTCATATCAGGATCATCCATCATCTTTAGCGCTCCCGTAATGCAATCTTCGATATTGTCGATGACGCGGTAGCCCCGACCAGGTGCACCAATGACAGAAGCGGCATGGAATATCTTTTTGACTTGGTTATCAGATAATAATTCACCAGAATTGGTAGGGACGACCGTGCCAGGGAAGACAAAAGGGTAGCCATTCATACTCTTGGCCAGCTCTTCCGCAATAGTATCAGAAATGACATGGCTATTGCTTTTTCGCGCCCCCATATAGCGAATGATTCCCGAGAGGGAGTAATCCAGATAGCGGGCCATTTGCATATTGATGTTTTCTGAATTGACCCATACATCGATGCCTTTGACTTTTTGGATATCGCCTGTGATAATTCCGATGGTTTTTCCTGGGGCTTTGACAACCTCGTGTTCAAACAAATATTCTTGCTCTTCGAGCCAATTGGCGGTGCGTTCAAAACGAAATTGGTCGCCGAGCATATCGTAAATAGGGCTATCAGAGATTTCTTTATCTATGCTATTGATGACATAAGCCTGGATTTGTTGTTTGGACCAATCTCTTTTGTCTTCGGCATAATCATAGGTGATCGTACTGTAGCCATTGAGGTTGAAAGGAATACGGGTACTGGCCTGTCGGATCATAATGGTACCATTGCGATGCAAGGAATGGCGAACCCCTAACTCGTAAAAGACATTGGGATTGAGGATGGTCATATCAACAATGGCGATGTCCGTATCCAGGATGAACTCAAACATGCGTTGATGGATAGAGCCAGGCTCTTCTACATCATCACAGCGGATGCATTCTATTTCCAGATTGGCGATTCTGGGGGTATTG
>JBCBDH010000638.1:0-3899 GCA_038529855.1 Bacteroidota bacterium
GGTATCATGCCCCGCTTTTGCGACCGCTTTCTCCACAGCGGATTGGGTAACATTAGATGCTATTTTGAGGACCAATTGTTTAGTCTCGCTATCCCATACGGCACTTTCCACGCCTTTGACATTGCTGGCAGCTTCTTCAATTCGAGCTTTGCACCTACCACAATTTCCCGCAACAAAAAATTGAATATCTTTTGCCCCCTCTTCTTCTGCCAGCTTAGCCGTATTTGCATCTTTTGATCCTTCCGTACCTCCCTCCGCTCGCTCGACAAATACACTCACAGGGGTATAACCCGCCTGATCTACTTGATTTTCTACCTGCTCTATACTCAGTTTTGTATCTGAGGGATATTCAAACCTCAGCAGTCCAGTTTCCAACTCTATTTTCAGATTTTTGATGCCCTTTAATGCTTTAAACTGCTTCTCCAAACCATAGGCACAAAAAGGACAGCCCAAACCATCTACCTGAACCGTAAATTCATCCATCACCTTTGTTTGGGCATTGGTTGTATGGCTTATTCCAAAAAGGAGTATTGATAAAATGATTACTATGCTATTTTTCATGTTTTCAAATTTTAATTTTTAATGACTTTCTCCAGAGTCGCTGGAGTATCACAATGATCGCCGCTCAAGCGACGTATTTTACCTCAGGACAAGCCCCAAGGCATTCTTTCTGATTAAAAAATATACCTCGTCCCCAGAAATACACTGACCTTTCTTTGTAATCTTTGTGCTGAGGCCGTTTGAACTAATGGAAATTGTACGGCCGCCTCAATTGTAAATTGGCCCTTGGCCAATTGGATGCCTTGGGCATATAGCAGCAGGTATTCTTCCAAGTGGACAAACCAACTGCTCTGATACTCAAAGTATAAATTAACTTTTTTAACAGGATACGATGGCTTCATCAAAGGGAGTCCAAAGCTGATTTGGTACCTCAATTCATCCATATTGGTAGAAGGTTGAAAATTGTAAGCCAATTCATTGGATATCCCATATTTTAGACTTTCATAGCCTGCAATGAGCCCAACGTAGCTCTGATAGGCATCCATGCTAATCCCCTCCAAATTGAGTGCTTTTCCCGTTGGTAATATCTGCAAGGTCTTGGCGACCAGCCTAAAGGTTTTGCCCTTACCATCCTTCCTATAGAATTGGTACTTCGCCAATAATTCTATATCTCCTAGTGATTGATCAGCCTCCATTCCGTCAAAATTTGAATGAACAAAGGGAAGATGAACACCTACCAAGCTATTCGCTGTGGGCAGATAATGCACCATCAAAGGAGCTTTGATGAATTGGCCTTCATCCGTATGTCTGATTTCGGTCAGTGACTTTAGTACCCAACTCTTTTCCCCCAACATAACAGGTTTATCTGCGGTGATGGGTGGTCCTTGTGCTGCACTTTTCAAATATCCCGCTAGGAGGACTAGTAAGCACATACACCATTTGCTTATTTGCATGATTTTACGGTATTCTTTAAATAAAAGAAGGCAGACCTATTGGGCTATCCAATAGGAAACAATGCTGGTCAGTACCGTAAATTTTAAAGAAGGAAAGATTGAATAAGTACGGGTAGGTCCTTATTCAACAAAGGAGGAATGTAATTTAGATAGGGAATAATTAATTGCTCAATATCTATTTTCTCCGAGAGAAACACGGGAACAAAAGCAGCGAGAAATTTTACTTGTTCTTGGGAGAGTTCTAGCGATTGAAGCTTCTTGGCCTCTTCATTAGGCTCCACCTCTATCGTTTTATTAGAACAACAATCTTTCTTACAATTGCCCAGCTCCTTTTGATTAGAGGGCGCAGCATGACAAGCTTTTCGCTGCTTTTTACAATGGTCTTTTTCCAGCTGTTGGTGGCAGGACTTGGCTTCTCCCAACAAACTAAAGCTTTTCAGCTGACCTTGACAATAGTGCAAATCAATAGAATTCTATCATTAGTGATGGCGATGCTCCTTTTCGTCTCTTCATCAGGGTTTTCTATTGATTTGCACTATTGTCAAGGTCAGCTGAAAAGCTTTAGTTTGTTGGGAGAAGCCAAGTCCTGCCACCAACAGCTGGAAAAAGACCATTGTAAAAAGCAGCGAAAAGCTTGTCATGCTGCGCCCTCTAATCAAAAGGAGCTGGGCAATTGTAAGAAAGATTGTTGTTCTAATAAAACGATAGAGGTGGAGCCTAATGAAGAGGCCAAGAAGCTTCAATCGCTAGAACTCTCCCAAGAACAAGTAAAATTTCTCGCTGCTTTTGTTCCCGTGTTTCTCTCGGAGAAAATAGATATTGAGCAATTAATTATTCCCTATCTAAATTACATTCCTCCTTTGTTGAATAAGGACCTACCCGTACTTATTCAATCTTTCCTTCTTTAAAATTTACGGTACTGACCAGCATTGTTTCCTATTGGATAGCCCAATAGGTCTGCCTTCTTTTATTTAAAGAATACCGTAAAATCATGCAAATAAGCAAATGGTGTATGTGCTTACTAGTCCTCCTAGCGGGATATTTGAAAAGTGCAGCACAAGGACCACCCATCACCGCAGATAAACCTGTTATGTTGGGGGAAAAGAGTTGGGTACTAAAGTCACTGACCGAAATCAGACATACGGATGAAGGCCAATTCATCAAAGCTCCTTTGATGGTGCATTATCTGCCCACAGCGAATAGCTTGGTAGGTGTTCATCTTCCCTTTGTTCATTCAAATTTTGACGGAATGGAGGCTGATCAATCACTAGGAGATATAGAATTATTGGCGAAGTACCAATTCTATAGGAAGGATGGTAAGGGCAAAACCTTTAGGCTGGTCGCCAAGACCTTGCAGATATTACCAACGGGAAAAGCACTCAATTTGGAGGGGATTAGCATGGATGCCTATCAGAGCTACGTTGGGCTCATTGCAGGCTATGAAAGTCTAAAATATGGGATATCCAATGAATTGGCTTACAATTTTCAACCTTCTACCAATATGGATGAATTGAGGTACCAAATCAGCTTTGGACTCCCTTTGATGAAGCCATCGTATCCTGTTAAAAAAGTTAATTTATACTTTGAGTATCAGAGCAGTTGGTTTGTCCACTTGGAAGAATACCTGCTGCTATATGCCCAAGGCATCCAATTGGCCAAGGGCCAATTTACAATTGAGGCGGCCGTACAATTTCCATTAGTTCAAACGGCCTCAGCACAAAGATTACAAAGAAAGGTCAGTGTATTTCTGGGGACGAGGTATATTTTTTAATCAGAAAGAATGCCTTGGGGCTTGTCCTGAGGTAAAATACGTCGCTTGAGCGGCGATCATTGTGATACTCCAGCGACTCTGGAGAAAGTCATTAAAAATTAAAATTTGAAAACATGAAAAATAGCATAGTAATCATTTTATCAATACTCCTTTTTGGAATAAGCCATACAACCAATGCCCAAACAAAGGTGATGGATGAATTTACGGTTCAGGTAGATGGTTTGGGCTGTCCTTTTTGTGCCTATGGTTTGGAGAAGCAGTTTAAAGCATTAAAGGGCATCAAAAATCTGAAAATAGAGTTGGAAACTGGACTGCTGAGGTTTGAATATCCCTCAGATACAAAACTGAGTATAGAGCAGGTAGAAAATCAAGTAGATCAGGCGGGTTATACCCCTGTGAGTGTATTTGTCGAGCGAGCGGAGGGAGGTACGGAAGGATCAAAAGATGCAAATACGGCTAAGCTGGCAGAAGAAGAGGGGGCAAAAGATATTCAATTTTTTGTTGCGGGAAATTGTGGTAGGTGCAAAGCTCGAATTGAAGAAGCTGCCAGCAATGTCAAAGGCGTGGAAAGTGCCGTATGGGATAGCGAGACTAAACAATTGGTCCTCAAAATAGCATCTAATGTTACCCAATCCGCTGTGGAGAAAGCGGTCGCAAAAGCGGGGCATGATACC
>JBCBDH010000639.1:0-3872 GCA_038529855.1 Bacteroidota bacterium
AATATCTTAGTTTTCAAATCATTTGAAAACTAAGATATTTGTATATCCCGATCTGGTTTTGACTGGATTGAATAAAATACTCAACTATAATGTCGATATATCGAAATAGTATTTGGGGCTTGTTTTTTTTAGTAATTGGGGCGACATGTAGTTTTGCGCAACCCAAATCCAACTCTCCCTATTCCCGATTGGGGCTTGGCGATATTTTCAACCAAAATTTCGCCCACATTAATGGTATGGGAGATTTGGCAGCGTCTTTTCACGATCCTTATACTATTAATCTTCTCAATCCTGCCTCCTATGCTACGCTCAGGACAACGGCATTTGAGGTAGGGATACACGCCAAATATGGCAATCTGGAAAGTAATACCACCAATTCCTCAGAGGAAATATGGAGTGGCAATTTATCTTATTTTGCCCTGGGCTTTCCCCTTCGCAATCCGCTCAATGATATCTTAGACCGCAAAAAGCGAAAGTTTGACTTTGGGATGGTCTTCGCCTTGTTGCCCTACAGCACGGTAGGTTATAATGTAGAAACCGATGAGTTTTTACCTGGAGCAGACACGATTTCCTTTTCTTTTGAAGGAACTGGAGGAAGTTATCGCATCCTTTGGGGCAATGCCGTTAAATGGAAAAATCTCTCTTTTGGAGTCAATCTGAGCTACCTTTTTGGCAAGCTCAACAACGACCGATTAGTGACCTTTCCCAATTTATCTGCGTCCTATAGAGACGAACTACATGATGAAGTACGCGTGAATGGGCTCTTGTGGAATGTTGGTTTTCAGTACGACATCATCTTTCAAAAGCAAAAGGCAGATGGAAGTTCAGAACCAACCGGCAAATTTCTTACCCTTGGCCTTTATGGCAACGGGCCGAATAGCTTCAATACCCGAAGTCTATCGCTCTATCGGCGTGTCAACCTCGCTTATCAGGACTTGGATACCCTCCGCAATACGGAAAACATCTCTGGCGATGGCCAATTGCCAGCAGAAATTGCCCTTGGAGCCATCTATGGAAAGGCTAATAAGTGGAAGGTGGGAGCTGATTTTCAGGCGGCTTTTTGGGACGGTTACGAAAATGATGCAAAGGAAGACGATCTCTCCAATACCTTTCGATTTGCGGTGGGTGGAGAGTATATTCCAGATATTATATCCTACAATAGTTATTGGAAAAGAATACGATATCGCTTTGGTGCATTTGCCGCCAGGGACCCCCGCAGCGACTTCCTTAACGAACAATTAACTAATGTTGGTATAACACTTGGGCTAGGTTTTCCGATTATATTACCAAGACAACAAAAGTCTTTTTTGAACCTGGCCCTGGAATTGGGACGATTTGGTTCAAATAATGAACTTCAAGAAACATATGCCCGCATGACGCTGGGCTTCACCTTAAACGACGATACCTGGTTTTTCAAACGAAAATTCAATTAACCATGATTCAATTACGCCATCTAGTACTAGCAGCAGTAGCGATCCTGCTAGTTTCATTCAGCTCGACGCCAGTCCAGGCACAATGCGGAAAATTCACGGACTCTCCTAAGGAAAGCGAAGGTCTCGCCGCCCACGTCATTTACAGAGATGCCGTAAAACTGAAGAATTTTGATGAGGCTTTTGACAATTGGAAAGTCGCCTACGAAATTGCTCCAGCCGCTGATGGCAAACGACCTTTTCACTATACAGACGGTCGCGCCATCTACAAACACAAATTAAAAAATTCGACAGACGATGCCCAGAAGAAAGAATACACTGCGGCTATCCTTCGCCTATATGACGAGCAAATTGCTTGCTATGGAGCGGATGGTGAAGAAGGTCGTCTGCTAGGTCGCAAAGCTTTTGATATGTTCTACGAGCTGCGCAACCCCTACTCGCAAACCCATGAAGTACTTCAAGGTGCGGTAGAAAAAGGCGGTAATAATTCAGAGTACATCATTATGGTCCCTTATGCAACTGTTGTTGAATACTTGTTCACCAATGACAAAATGGCCAAGGAAGATGCTCGCGCTGCCTACATCAAGCTCAATGACATTGCCGATCACAATATCGCCAATAACGAAAAGTACAAGTCACAGTACGAGCAGGCAAAAGGAGCCATGAATGGTATCTTTGCCAGAATTGAAAACTACATTTTCGACTGCGAGTATTTTGTCAAGAAATTGCGTCCTCAATTTGAGGCAACGCCTGAAGATCCTAAATTCCTCGAAGAGAGTATCCGTACCCTCAAGAGAAGAGGTTGTGAAGAAACAGAGCCTCTATTAGTGGAATTGGAAGGCAAGTGGGCCAAATATGCTGCCATCGAAAACGCTCGCCTACAAGCTGAATTTGAAGCCAATAATCCAGCTTTTATGGGTAAGAAATTGTACGACCAAGGTGATTTCTCTGGCGCCATTGCTAAATACAAGGAAGCTGTCGAGGGAGAAACAGATGACAACAAGAAGGCCGAATACCTATTCCGTATCGCCTCTATCGAAGGTCGTAAGCTCGGCAAGTATGGCTCTGCCCGTACCAATGCCCTTGCAGCTGCCAAGCTCCGCTCTGGATGGGGTCGCCCTTATATGTTACTCGGCGATTTGTATGCCAAGTCTAGCCGCAAATGTGGTGATTCCTTTATGCAACGCGTGGCCATCCTTGCAGCTATCGACAAGTACGCCTATGCCAAGTCTATCGACAGCGCTGTGGCCTCTGAGGCCAATAGCCGTATCTCTAAGTATAATGGCTCTAAGCCTGATAAGGAAACCGCCTTTATGATGGGCTACAAAGGCGGAGAAACGGTAAAATGTGACTGCTGGATTGGCGAAAGTGTGAAGCTTCGTTTCTAGTCAAACACGATCTCAAACAGACCTGAGTACTCAAGGTCTACTACATAAAAGAAAAGCTACGTTTTTTAGTAAAATGTAGCTTTCCTTATTTTTAAGCAAAAAATAATCACTATGTCCATAAGACTGCTACTCCCGTCTTGTCTTCTACTGTGCCTATTGGTATGGGCTTGTACACCAAAAACAGGAGAAAAGACCACTACTCCCCCACCTTCCACCACCACCACCAAACCAGAACCCGTTGTGGAAGAAGAGCCCCTTAGTCCTTGTAAAAGCTGGGCTAAGGCACCTAATAAAGATGATATCATCGAATCGCACGTCTTGTACAAAGATCGCTTGCGCGAAATCCGCGACGAGCGTCGCAAGGGTGCTGCTGCTGATGAGGCTAAAATCCAACAGCTCTATACGGAGGCATTTGGACTATGGGAAGAAGCTTATACCATGGCGCCTGCTGCTGATGGCAAACGCGCCGATCACTTCGAAGATGGCATCCGCCTATACGACAATCAGTATCGAACAGCAAAAGACGAAGCCGCTAAAAAAGTCGCTGTAGATAATATTATGCGGCTTCATGACGAAAGGGCAGAGTGCTATGGCGAAGAGGGCTATATCATAGGTAGAAAGGGTTTTGATTACTACTATAAATACCCAGAGTTTGCTACGGATATGGAAAAATACACCATGCTCAAAAAGTCATTGGATATGGATGGTAAGGAGGCCAATTATTTTATCCTCAATCCATTGACTGGACTTGTCGCTAATTTGGTCGTCAACAAAAAAATCTCTGTAGCTGAAGCACAGCAATACCAAAAAGGCATTATGGAAGCGCTCAACCACGGGCTGGCCAATTGCAAAACAGATAAAGAGTGCGAGCCTTGGAAAATCATCGAAAGTTATGCTCCTGCCCGTTTGGAACAATTGGAAGGGATCAAGGGCTTTTACGACTGCGACTACTATAAGGAATGGTATTATGCCAGTTTTGAGGCCGACCCTCAGAATTGTGAGATTATTGACGAAGTCTTGAGTCGTTTTCGCTGGGGGCTTGTGAGGAAGCGGA
>JBCBDH010000640.1:0-3513 GCA_038529855.1 Bacteroidota bacterium
ATTACGATGGCCTACCACAATTATCACGGTGTTGAAACCCGAATTATTCGTATTTTTAATACTTATGGTCCTCGTATGCGGGTCAATGATGGACGGGTATTGCCAGCTTTCTTCTCTCAGGCGATTCGCGGGGAAGGTTTGACTGTATTTGGCGACGGCTCTCAGACGCGTTCTTTCTGCTATGTCGATGATTTAGTTGATGGTATCTATCGCCTGCTGATGAGTAATTATCACCTACCAGTCAATATTGGTAATCCCGATGAAATCACTATTAAGGAGTTTGGAGAAGAGATTTTGGAATTGGTTGGCAATCCAGAAGCCCATCTGATCTACAAGGAGCTGCCACAGGATGATCCCAAACAGCGTAAACCCTATATCGAAAAGGCCACCTCCATTTTGGGTTGGAAGCCCAAAGTAAGTCGTGCCGAAGGACTACGTCGTACTTATGAGTACTTCAAAAAAGTTGTAGAACCAGTAAACGTCTAAATTATTTGATCTCAAAAACTTGGTCCATGAACACCAATCAATGCATTTTAGTAACTGGAGGGGCGGGCTTCATTGGCTCTCACCTCATTCGCTTACTCGTCAATAAATATCCTCAATACCATATTGTCAATTTGGATTTGCTGACCTATGCCGGCAATCTGGAAAATCTTTCTGATGTCCAAGGGGCAGACAATTATAGCTTTGTCCGAGGAGATATTACCGATACGGACTTCCTCGCTCAGCTTTTTAAACAATACGATTTTGATGGTGTCATTCACCTGGCTGCCGAGTCGCATGTCGATCGCTCGATTTCCGATCCAATGGCCTTTATCAATACCAATATTGTTGGTACAGTCAATTTACTTAATGCCGCTCGCAATCAATGGGCGGATAGCTTTGAGAGACGACGTTTTTATCATGTTTCTACAGATGAAGTCTATGGCAGCTTAGGCGAAACGGGTTTCTTCACTGAATCCACGGCCTATGATCCTCGCTCGCCCTACAGTGCCTCCAAAGCAAGTAGCGATATGCTCGTTCGAGCTTATCACCATACCTATGATATGCCAGTTGTCTTGTCCAATTGCTCCAACAACTACGGTCCTAATCAATTCCCAGAAAAACTTCTCCCGCTCTTTATCAATAACATTAAGCACAATAAACCACTACCAGTGTATGGCGATGGCAAATACACGCGCGATTGGCTGTGGGTAAAAGATCATGCTGCTGCTATTGATTTGATTTATCACCAAGGAAAGTCTGGGGAGACCTACAATATTGGTGGGGATAATGAATGGAAAAACATTGACCTTATCCATATACTGTGTGATATCATGGATGAGCTTTTGGAGCGTCCTGCAGGAAGTTCTCGGGGCTTGATTACTTTTGTCAAGGATCGCCCTGGCCATGACCGCCGCTATGCCATTGATGCTACAAAATTAAAGACGGAATTGGGATGGGAACCTACGATCCAGTCAGAGGAGGGTTTGAGAGAAACGGCTAAGTGGTATCTAGCCAACGAGGCATGGATGGAAAATGTAACTTCGGGTACTTATCAAAAGTATTACGAAAAGCAATACGGTACCAGCGTTTAACACCGCATAGATATTCGGAGTGATGGCTACATCACTCCGAATAAAATAACTAGCCCATTGCCGCGATTCCCGGCAATTCCTTTCCCTCTAAAAATTCCAACATCGCTCCGCCTCCTGTCGAAACATAGCTAATATCGTCCGCCAGTTCCATCTGATTGACGGCTGCTACTGAATCACCTCCTCCCACTAAAGAAAAGGCTCCCATTTTAGTCGCTTCTGCTACTGCTTGAGCAATTGCCTGAGTCCCTTTGGCAAAAGCCTCCATTTCAAAAACACCCATAGGGCCATTCCAGAGTATGGTTTTAGAACTTTTGATTGCTGCGGCAAATTCTTCCCCAGCCGCTGGGCCAATGTCGAGCCCCATCCATCCGTCTTGGATAGCAGCGCTTTCCTTGGTTTCCGTATTGGCATTGGCATCAAACTGATCGGCGATTACGGAGTCTTTAGGAAGGAGGAGTTGTACGCCGCGCTCCTTCGCTTTCTGCAAAAGTTGACCTGCCAGTTCAATCTTATCTTCTTCTACTAGGGAATTACCCGTTTTCCCTCCCTGTGCGCGAATAAAGGTATAAGCCATTCCACCACCGACAATCAGGCAATTGGCAAATTCCAGCAGTCGATCCAGTAAAAGAATCTTATCCGACACTTTAGCTCCACCAACAATAGCGGTAAGCGGCCTTGCGGGATTATTGAGTACGCGATTGGCATTCTCAATTTCAGCTTGCATCAATAAGCCAAAAGATTTTTGATCTTTCTCGAAATATTGAGCAACGGTAGTCGTAGAGGCATGAGCGCGGTGGGCAGTACCAAAGGCATCATTGATATAGCAGTCAGCCAGCGCAGCCATTTGCTGGGCCAGTTGTTGATCACCCTTTTTCTCGCCTGGATTGAAACGTGTATTTTCTAGCAGCAAGACCTCATTGCCTTGGAGGGCATTGGCCATGGCTATCGCTTTTTCTCCAACGGTTTCTTCACAAAATTTTACCTCAGTAGCTAATTTATCAGACAGGTGATCGACCAAATGACGAAGGGTAAAACGCTCGACGTCAATTGAGCCATCTGGTAAAGTTTTTTTCATAGGGCGGCCCAAATGAGACATCAGAATGACGGCTCCTCCACTATCTCTTACTTGTTGTATAGTGGGTAAGGCGGCTCGAATACGGGTATCATCTGTAATATGATATTGATCATCCAGCGGTACATTGAAATCGACGCGGATGAGTACTTTTTTATTCTGGACATCCAGTTGCATTATCGTGTGTTTTAGTTGAGCGTATGTTTAAATATACCCTTGATGGATAGGTAGGGTAAAAGTAAAAAATCCTGAATCTTCTAGGATTGAAAATTCAGGATTTATATAACGATAGGGCTTAGCTGTTAAGCTTTAGCCTTTGGTTCTGTTTTCGTACTGGCCACTTTTCTAGGTCTACCTTTAGGTTTGGCAGGTGCCTTTGTTGTCTTGGTAGCTGTCGTGGCTGCTTTGGTGCGAGTAGTTTTAGTACGCGTACTTTTAGCAGGTGTACTTTTCTTAGCGGTGCCATTAGTAGCGTTTGCAGCATCATTGCCTTTGGCTGGTGCTTTAGCTTCGCTGGCTACTTTTCTAGGTCTACCCTTAGGTTTGGCAGGTGCCTTTTTTGTCTTGGTAGCTGTAGTGGCTGCTTTGGTACGGGTAGTTTTGGTACGCGTACTTTTCTTAGTTGTGGCATTAGTAGTACTTGCTGTAGCATTGCCTTTGGCTGGTGCTTTAGCTTCGCTAGCTACCTTTCTAGGTCTACCTTTAGGTTTGGCAGTTGCCTTTGTTGTCTTGGTGGCTGTAGTGGCTGCTTTGGTACGAGTAGTTTTGGTACGCGTACTTTTAGCAGGTGTACTTTTCTTAGCCGTGCCATTAGTAGCGCTTGCTGCAGCATTGCCTTTGGCTGGTGCTTTTGCTTCGCTGGCT
>JBCBDH010000640.1:3523-3860 GCA_038529855.1 Bacteroidota bacterium
GTGCCTTTGTTGTCTTGGTAGCTGTAGTAGCTGCTTTGGTGCGAGTAGTTTTAGTACGCGTACTTTTCTTAGCTGCACCATTGCTGGCACTAGCTGTACCATTGCCACTAGCTGGTGCTTTAGCTTCGCTGGCTACCCTTTTTGTTGTAGCACTTGTTGTTGCTTTAGCAGCCGTCGCCTTAGCTGTAGCTACCTTTGCTCTTGGCTTTCTCGCTGTTCTTTTACGAGCAGGTGCCAGGCTGGCTACTTTTACAGTAAGATCAGCCATACGAGCTGAGTAGCCTGCTTCATTATCGTACCAGCTTACCACTTTGATCATATTTCCATTTACCTTGGT
>JBCBDH010000641.1:0-3856 GCA_038529855.1 Bacteroidota bacterium
ACAAGGCCATCAAACACGCTGAACTAGCCCTTGCGCAAGCACCCGATCAAGTCAATAAAGACAATTTGGTTCGTTCTATCGACCTGCTAAAAAACGGAAAAGACATCAACTAGTCCTGCGTGCTTATGTTGTCGGATGACTATTGTTGTCCGGCAACTATTTTCATCTACTTCCAAATTCTGTGCTTTAATGCCTAGCTTTTCTTATTTTTGAACGCACAATCCCCTTAAAATTCTGTTAAAAAGCAGGTAAAGCATATGAGAAAAGGGCTGAGTACCTTATTTTTATTATTGGCCACGATAAATGTATTGTGGGCACAGCGCGATCGAGGGCAGCTAGAACTAGGCGCCACTTACACGCGATTTACGATTGAAGAGCTGTCCACCTACTCGGTAAATGCGGAGTTTGTAAAAACTTTTACCGGACCTATCGTGTTGGGTTTCGGAGGGAGCTATGCTAGGGCAGAGCGACTGGATACCCTGTCTGTAGATCAAGAATTGATCAGTTTTGCCATTGCTCTGCACGTTTATTATGCCTTGTTTAAGGACGACCGTCAGCAATTATTGGCTGGTGGAGGGCTATCAGGGCGCTTTTTTAATGATCAGTGGTTGTTAGACCCAGAGTTGTTGGTACAAAAAAGCGCATTCAAACCTGGCTTGGCGCTGGCAGCTCAATACAATTTTAACTTATCCGATCAGTGGTCGATTGGTGGAAGAGCGACTTTGCAAGTTTACGAAAACGAAAATCGTGTCTTCCTTTTAGGTGGACATATCGGATATTCATTTTGATCAATCAATTGCCCGATGAAAGGAGCGCTAGCACTTTGCTTTGTTTTTTTATTCCTGTTGCCTGTTCATCAACAAGCGCAGAGCACGACAGGAAGTGATGAAAATTCATTAGAGGCCGTTCCTCCCAAAGTCCGCATCTACAATTTTGAAGAACTGGAACCTATATTCCATAAAAAGACAGATACCACCTACATTATCAACTTTTGGGCGACCTGGTGTAAGCCCTGTGTGGCTGAACTCCCCTACTTTGAAGCGTTGACTGCTACCTACAAAAATGAAAAAGTCAAAGTCATCTTGGTCAGCCTTGATTTTAAAAAGCAGATTGAAACTAAGTTGATCCCCTTTTTGCAAAAACACAACTTACAATCTGAGGTCCTCGTCCTTTACGATCCCAATGCCAATACCTGGATCAATAAGGTCAGTCCTGAATGGTCTGGAGCAATTCCTGCAACGGTGATTTACAACCAACAAAAGCGGGAATTTCACGAAGCAGTATTTGATGACTTTGAACAACTCAACTCTATAATTAAAACTTTTTTAAACAGCTAAAACGATGAAAAAATTTATCGGACTATTTGCTTTACTGGCCGTTTTAAGTGCTTTCCTGATTGCTCCGGAAGCTCCAGTAACGATTGCTCCTGAAGGAGAAGGTCTTAAAGTGGGAGATAAAGCTCCAGACTTTAAGCTCAAGAATGTAGATGGTAAGTTCTACTCACTATCTCAATTCCAAAATCAGGTAAAAGGCTTTATTGTCGTCTTTACTTGCAACACTTGCCCCTATGCCGTCATGTATGAAAGCCGCTTGAAAGAGCTGCACGGACGTTGGGCAGATAATGGTTATCCAGTAGTGGCCATCAATCCAAACGATCCAGATGTTAAGCCTGGGGATAGCTTTGCCAAGATGCAGAGCCGTTGGGACGAGAAAAGCATGCCTTATCTCTACCTTTTCGATGAAGGTCAAAAGGTATATCCACAGTATGGTGCTACACGTACCCCACAAATTTATCTGTTGGATAATGAAATGACTGTTCAATACATCGGTTCACTAGACGATAATGCGCAGGACCGCAGCGCCGTAACGGTTAATTATGTCGATAATGCCATTGAGTCACTACGCAAAGGCGAAAAGCCAGCTGTTACCTTTACCAAGGCTATTGGCTGCACCATCAAGACCAAGTAAGTAATTCATCAATCAATTGATATTGATACAGGTGTCGGAGTGATACATATTCACTCCGACATTTTTTTATGCCGCCGTTCTCGCTCGTTTGTAGAGTCTGGCTGCCCAATACAATAAAAAGCCAAAGGCCAAAATTCCGGCAAAGGCATAGACAAAATTCAAGGAACTTTTCAAAACTGCCAGTAGAACAATACTCACCAAAAACAAGGTTGGCACCTCATTGAGTAAGCGAAACTGAAAGGAATTGTAGGGCTGCTCTCCACTCTCCAATCGCTTCATCAGCCTTTTACAATATATATGATAAGCCAAAAGCAGTGCCAGTAAGGTTAATTTGATGTGCATCCAGCCCATAGAAAAGTAGCCTGGATTGGCCACCAGCATACCGATGCCAAAGGTAAAAGTGAGCATCATACCAGGATTACAGATGATATGATAGACCCGACTCTCCATCAACTCATATTGTTGGATGAGAATGGCGCGTTTGGGCTCTTCCATCTCCATGGCTTCTACATGGTATACAAACATACGAACCAGGTAAAAGAGACCGGCAAACCAAGCCACAAAGCCGATAATGTGCAGCGATTTGAAATAGAGGATGATCATGACGAAGTAAGGTTTATGGATAAACTAAAGCTCCTTTTCAAAATTAATAAAGTACAGACAAACTCGCCATTCTCAATCGTAAAACTATCGTAATAAAAGAGGAGGCCGTACTGAGCAAAAGCAATCTTCCAACAAAACTATTTTCTACTGCATTCGGGAAATAGCTGGCGAATAAGTATTTTGCACAAAAATTACGAGATTTCATGAAAAAAATAACCGTCCTTTTCTTCTCCATTGGTTTGATGAGTTTAATGGCTTGCCAGCAAGAAAATAAAACCTCATTAAAAACTTATGACCTACTCGAATACGGCGTACCAGTCAAGATTCTTGCTCCAGATAGCGCTGAAATTGAGACCATGGATTTAGTGGTACAAAAAGATATTACCGTAAAAAAAGGAAAGGACTACTCCATTCAGATTTTTAGCTCGACAGCCAGCACCACAGATATCAAACAGCTAAAGGCCAATCAGATGGAAGAGGTTAGAAACAACCCTTTCTTTTCTAAAGTGCTCAAAGAAGAGGCGGATGGCTTTATCTATGAGCTTCAGATCGACTCGACACATCAAAGCTATGGGTTTCGGCACTTTCAGATCAAAGGCGATAATGAGTATATTTTTCAAACTGGCCTGATTGGTACTTTTAGCCAGGAGGCGGTAGAGCAAATGTACGAAGCCGTACAACCCAACAAAAAATAGCTTTTCAGGCTCCCTAATGAAAAGAGGGCTTCCGATTTGTTGTCGGAAGCCCTCTTAGCTTTTATTTAAAAACGGTTTTCATGATGCTTCGTTGACCAATTCATAACTGAATAAGCCAAGAATGACTAATAGAATGCTTAAGATGATCATGGGAGAAAGTATTTATTAAAAATGTTTGTTTCTTGAGCTTTATAACGCTGTTGATTTCGTGTTTGTTTCCGTAAGTTAAGCAATTAGCCGCTTGAGGGGCCATTTCAAATGCGCTTATGTCATCCTTCTGGCATTCTGACTGATCACCTAACAAAGTATATTTCAACAGTCGATAAGTATAAATTACTGCTTTTCATCTACAAAAGCAAGTTTGACCCTAAAATGCACAAAGGCGATAGCCCGCTAGTGAGACCATCCCCTTTGTCGAAAATTAGGCGCTAAATGGCCCAATAGATGCATTTAGATAGTAGTTTTTTCTGGTTTTTACTTAACGGCTTTATTGTACATTTTGGCTACTTCTGTCCAGTTAATGACATTGAAGAAAGCCTGTACATAGTCAGGGCGCTTGTTTTGATACTTCAAATAATAGGCGTGTTCCC
>JBCBDH010000642.1:0-3855 GCA_038529855.1 Bacteroidota bacterium
TGCGCTCATCTTTGGCCGCCAGCATCCGTTGGGCCACATAGCCTCCCCCGCCAGGCTCCGCTCCTGGATACCAGACACTCCACCACTGTACTGCCAATGGAATAATCAGCAAGGGCACCAGAACATTGGTATCTGCCAAATCAGGTAAAATACTCAATTTACTCGAAACCACCTCGTGACTCAAAAGCTGCTCCAAGCCGCCAATTTCAGGGCGATTAACGATCACAATAGCCGCAAAAATCGTCCCAATCATCGCAATGATAAACTGAAAGAAATCCGTGATGATCACCCCTCTCAATCCACCCAATGCTGAATAGATAACCGTTACGGTAGAAGCAATCACCACTGTTTGCATGGGCGATAAATTGAGCAATACCCCGCCTATTTTGATTGCGGCCAGGGTAACCGTTGCCATAATCATTACATTGAAAAAGACGCCCAGATAAATGGCTCTAAAACCCCGCAAAAAAGCAGCAGCTTGACCACTGTACCTCAGCTCATAAAATTCCAAATCGGTCAGTACGCCAGACCTGCGCCAGAGCCGTGCATAGACAAATACCGTCAGCATTCCCGTCAACAAAAAGGCCCACCAAACCCAGTTGCCCGCTACGCCATTTTTTCGAACGATATCCGTCACCAGATTGGGCGTGTCCGCAGAAAAGGTGGTGGCTACCATAGATACCCCTAAAAGCCACCAGGGCATATCTCTCCCAGAAAGAAAAAACTCAGAGGTGCTTTTGCTGGCGCGTCTGGCAGCCCAAAGGCCAATGAATAAGGTCGCTGCAAAGAAGAGCAGGATGATGGACCAGTCAAAAGTGGTGAGGTTCATTTGGTTTCGTTTTGATGAAATACGGAGCGCTTGTTGGTCGCTTAGGCATTGTCCCTCCCAATCAAGCGCTGAATAAAAGTATTAAAAAATATGGACTATCCAAGACTTTGGCGACTGCCGAAATTATTGTAACATGAGCCCATTATGTCATCTGATCCATCCGATCAAAATAGGCTATTACCTGTCGAAGTACACCAACAGTTCTTTGGCGATCGCCCCATTGTCAAACAGCAGGTCATTGGTTCTGGTCATATTCATCAGACCTATAGGGTAAGTGTTGGGAAAGCGGCATCCATACAGCATTATATTGTACAGCGATTGAATACGCAGGTCTTTTCCAAGCCACAAGCCATCTTACAGAATATTCAAACCCTTAATCAATATTTAAAGAATAGTACTTATCCGCTAGCCCTTTTGGAGCCCTGGCCTGCGCTATCTGGGGATTATTTGATTGTTGATGATCAGCAAAAATACTGGCGGGCCTTTCCCTATCTGGAAAATACGCTGGCCCTTGATCAAGCGGAACATCCAGAACAGGTCTATGAGGCAGCTTGGGCTTTTGGTACTTTTTCTGCGCATACCCGTGCTATTGATACTCAGCAATTTAACACCATTCTTCCCAATTTTCACGATGTCCAGATTCGTTATCGACAATGGGAAAAAGCTCTTTTGGAAGCATCGCCCAGACGACTTAAGGAGGCTGCGCCTGCCCTTCAAAAAATAAGACAATACGCGTTTTTACTCAAGCAAAGTCAGCCTTCTAATCTACCCCTACGACTTTGTCATTACGATACCAAAATCAATAATGTGCTGCTCGACGCTGTACAACAAAAGGCTATTTGCATCATTGATTTAGATACCTTGATGCCAGGGTATTTGATGTATGATTTTGGTGATATGGTCAGGACAATGGCCGTCCAAGCTGGTGAAGAAGAGCGCGATTTAACCAAGGTCGCTCTATGGCCAGAGGCTTTTGAAGCATTGTGTCAGGGTTTTCTATCTGCCATGCAGGGTGCTTTTCTTCCAGGAGAATTTCAAAGTCTACTATCTGGTGCTTATTTGATTGTCTATGAACAGGCCCTTCGCTTTATGACGGACTTTTTGCAAGGGAATAGTTATTATACTGTTTATCATCCACAGCAAAATTTGTGGCGAGCCGAAAATCAGTTGCAGTTGTTACAATCCCTATTGGATCATCGAGCTTTTATGGAAGCTCATTTACATGAAGAGAATAATTAATGTATTTACTTTTTTGATCCTAAAAAAATGAGTATCTAGTAATTGGTTTATGAAAAGAACCAACGATACTCATTTTAAGCTTTATCCCGCTTTCAAAAAGAGCAGGGAAAGCTAATTGACCAAATAATTCAGTCTAGCTATGCTCAATCTCTCCGTTATCCTAGAGGACAGCGCTCGCCGTCTCCCCACAAAAAATGCGATTACTTTTATGGATACCCATTTGACCTTTGCACAAGTCAATGGTGCCGCCAATCAAGTGGCCAATGGCCTAAAGGAAATGGGCATTCAGGCAGGGGATAAAATTGCATTGAGTTGTCCCAATCTTCCCTACTTTCCCATCGTCTATTTTGGTATACTAAAAGCAGGAGCCGTGGTCGTTCCCTTAAGCGTATTACTCAAACGCGATGAGATCGCTTATCATCTTGGTGACTCTGATGCCAAAGCCTATTTTTGTTTTGAGGGAACACCTGACTTACCTATGCTTCAGGAAGGACATGCGGGTTTTGAGCAAGCTCCCAATTGCACAGCACTTATCGCTATTACCGCCCGCCCTGGTGCAGATGCTCCAATAGCGGGTCTGAAGACGCTTCAGCAATTAATGGCCGATCAATCTCCCGTAGCGGAAACTGTTGCTACACAGGCAGAAGATACAGCAGTCATCATCTATACCTCAGGTACTACAGGCCGTCCCAAGGGGGCAGAACTCACGCATTCCAATTTGCTCCTCAATGCCAATTTATCTCGCGACTTACTCGATGTTCGCAATGATGATATACAGTTGATCGTCCTTCCGCTATTCCACATCTTTGCAATGACCGTATTGATGAATGCGGGCTTTTATCAAGGCATCAGTAGTGTCCTACTACCTCGCTTCGATGCGGCAGCGGTGATGGGAACTTTCCAAAAACATAAGATCAGTATTTTTGCTGGGGTACCCACGATGTATTGGGGTTTGCTCAATTATCAAAATGAGCAATTTGATCTCAAGGCAATTTCTGAGAATCTTCGCATCTGTGTCTCTGGAGGGGCTTCACTCCCCGTTCAGGTCCTCAAAGATTTTGAAGCAAAGTTCGAGGTGCCCATCATCGAAGGCTATGGCATGTCAGAAGGCTCACCAGTCGTTACTTTTAACGATATTAAAGTTGGGCGTAAGCCAGGGTCAATCGGTACGCCCGTGTGGGGGGTAGAAGTGAAGATCGTAGATGAAAATGATCAGGAAGTGCCCGTGGGAGAAAAAGGAGAGTTGCTCTATCGCGGTCACAATGTCATGAAGGGCTATTATCAAAGACCTGAGGTCAACAAAGAAGTGTTGCGCGGTGGCTGGATGCATTCTGGCGATGTGGCAGTGAAGGATGAAGATGGTTATTTCTACATTGTTGACCGTACAAAAGATATGATTATCCGTGGTGGTTTGAATGTGTATCCAAGAGAGGTAGAAGAGGTTCTTATCCAACATGAAGCCATTTCGCTTGTCGCAGTGATTGGGGTGCCTCATGAGGAGTATGGAGAAGAAATCAAAGCATGTGTGGTACTCAATGAAGGACAAACGGTGGATGCAGAGACCCTGAAAGCCTGGACCAAAGAGCGAATTGCCGCTTACAAATACCCTCGACATATTGAATTCTTAGACGCCCTGCCCATGAGTGCAACGGGAAAGATTCTGAAAAAGGAACTTAGAAAAGAAGTCAAGGAAAATATTGGCTAAGCCTTATCTTTGTGGCATGTCGAAACTGTATGCTGATGTAGTGGTGATTGGTGGTGGTGCCGCTGGTTTTTTTGCTGCCATT
>JBCBDH010000643.1:0-3835 GCA_038529855.1 Bacteroidota bacterium
TAAGGCTTTTGATCGAATGGAGCGGGAAAAGATCCAAAACCTCATCATCGACATTCGGGGAAATGAAGGAGGGACGACTGATGTGGCTACTTATTTTTATAAAAAACTAGCTTGGAAAGATGCTCGAACAGTTGGACGAAAAGGACATTTGCGGTATAAAAAGGTGAGTCCTGAAGTTCGACCACATGTGGGAACCTGGAGCCGCTGGTTTTATAATGTTGGTATATGGACCAAGCGGGTGAATAAACATTATCGCACCCCAAGGTTTAAGCGGAATAAGGGAAAAAAGTACAAGAAGTCCAAAGATGCCTACACGGGAAAAGTATACCTCTTGGCAGATGCCTCCAATAGCTCAGCTACCTACTTTTTGGCAGAATACCTCTCAGAAAATAAATTGGCTACACTAGTAGGCACAGAAACTGGAGGCACCAAGATGGGAATCACAGGTGGTCAAATGTTCTTTCTAAACCTTCCCAATAGTAAAATTGAAATCGACATTCCACTCATTGGTTATTATCCAGTCAAAGTGATGCCCGAGGAAGGTATTCTGCCAGATGTACTCGTAGCCTTAACCGCTGATGATTTTATCAAAGGGATAGACCCTCAATTGGAGAAGGCCAAATCGCTGATACAGGCACAGCAGTAATCAATGGCCGCTTTTTATGTCTAGACCGCGCTCTAATAGGGGATATTCAGTATCATAGGGGCCATGGGGATTTTTTTTAGCTCAATCTTTTTTATATTGTAGTAAAGCTAATTGAATTGTTTACGCTTGCTCAAAAAACGAAAGAATGAAGCCTACCTTACCCCTATTTATCCTTGCCTTGTGTGTTTATACCCTCTCTTTTGCCCAACTCCCTGATGCGCTCCAAGCCCAGCTTGAAGAAGTCCTGACCAATATTCATGACCAGTCTGGGGCTATTGGATTGAGTGTGGCCATCCATTCCTCCAATGGAGAATGGGCCAGTACGGCTGGATATAGCTCCATGGTTGAAGAGCTGACCAATAGCCATCCCTTCGCGATGGGAAGTGTCTCAAAAACCATTATTTCGGCAGTTATCTTGGATATGGAGGAAGAGGGTTTGCTAAGGCTCAATGATCCAATTGCCGATTATATTGACGAATTTGAATATGTCAATCCAGATATAACGATTCGACAACTACTCAATCACACCAGTGGGATCTACAATTATACCCAGCATCCCAGTTTCTTTGGCGATGTGTTTGATGATCCAAGCAATATTATAGAACCAGAGACGATCCTGGATACTTACGTCAATAGTCCTTTTTTTGAGCCTGGGGTCGCTTGGAGCTATTCCAATACCAATTATGTGGTGTTGGGAATGATTATCGAATCGATCTCTGGACAGGCCCATTATAAGGAGGCTCGCAAGCGTTTTGATTTTGATAATCGCTATCCTTCTATGAATATGCCTCCTCACGAATCAGCGACTACGGATTTGGCGAATTTGTGGATTGACACAAGTAGTGTGGGGGCGACACAAGTGGATGTAGAGGCGATTGATTTGAGTATGGATGCGATGTTTTCTGCGGCAGGTGCGGCAGGTGCTTATGTGAGTGTACCTGCTGATTTGGCCAAATGGGCTTATGATTTGTATGGCGGCGAATGGCTATCTTCCAAAACGATGAATGATTTGCTGACCGTTCAATTGCCGTCAATTAATTACGGCTTAGGGGTAATCGTGGCTACGGTTCCCTGTGGCCAAGAGGTTTCTGGACATTCTGGCAATATCTTTTACACAACCTCTACCTTTTATGACCCAATCAACGAAATTGCCGTAAGTGCACACAGCAATGATAGCCAAAGAGGAGGCAGTGCAGTAGAGCTATTGGTGGCAGAACTCATTTGTGAGTATTCTGAATTCTTGGCGACTTCGACCGAAGAATTGGTCGCTCCTGAGGAGCTGTTTACGGTTTTTCCCAATCCCTTTTCTCAGGATTGCCAAGTTCAATACGAGTTATCTACATCAAACCCCGTCCAGATTCAACTATTTGATGAATTGGGGCAGTTGCTGATTTCAGAGCAGTGGGCTAATTAGGCTACAGGGCAGCATCAATTTAACTTACCTAGTGATTTAGCCAGTGGGGTTTATTGGGTGCAGTTGCGAATAGGCGACCGGCAGATGAATCAAAAGTTGGTCAAAATTTAGTGTGAAAAGGCATTCTATGGATGGCAGAATTTGGGTAAATTCGACAGATTATTTCTATACGAATACCTACCCAAATTATGCAAATCGAAGATATCCAGCAGTTTCTACGTTATTATGCCAAGGTCAAAAATCGGACGCGGCGACTCTTTCCCTATATCCCCCCAGATCAAATCGAATGGACCTATCGAGCGGGTAAATTCACCATTGGTGACCTCATTCGCCACCTCGCTTGTATCGAACGCTATATGTATGGAGAAACCGTCCTGCTCCGCCCCAGCCAATATCAAGGCTGTGGAAGCCATTATGCGGAAGGCTATGAGGCAACCTTGGCCTTTTACGAGGCGATGTACGAAGAATCTACTGCCATCTTTTCTCAATTGGGCCCTGCGGAATTAATGCGGAAGTGCCAAACCCCTGCAGGTACGCCCATCACTACCTGGAAATGGTTACGTGCGCTGGTTGAGCATGAGGTTCATCACCGTGGTCAATTGTATGTCTATTTGGGCATCTTGGGTATTTCCACACCACCGATTTATGGTTTGACTTCAGAAGAGGTCATCGAGCGAAGCCAGCGCCATCCATAGAGGCTCAAAAAACAGGGGATAGCTGGATTTTACAAAGTCCGCAAAAGGTAGCATCTTTGCAGGGATTAATCATTTAAACACGCGCTAAGCACCGCCCTTGTAATGCCTGTATCCATACTCCGACAACTCAGTACCCATGCAGTATTTGCTGCTTTAAAAAAGGAAGAATTAGCCATTTTAAAACCCATCGTGAAGCGAGTGAGCTTTCGCGAGGGAGTGGTCGTTTTTGATTCTGGCGAACGGCCCAGTGCCCTGTTTTTTATAGAGGAAGGGAGTTTTTTGCTTCATTTATCCAATAATGAACACAAATTGCTAAGGGCTGGGCAATTATTTGGAGAGATTGGGGTGATTAATAATGACTTTCGTTCGGGAAGGGTATCGGCAGCTGAAGATTCAAAGGTCATCAGTATTAGTGGAGATCGTTTGTTTCTTGAGGAGCATGTTCCTCCTGCAATTGCCCTGAAAGTGGTTCGAGCTTTGACCAAGCACATTACCAATTACCTGCGCTCCAAGGAGCAGGTGGCAACAGCAGAGATCATTCGCCAAGGCGAAAACGACTTTGTGGAGTTTAAATCTACCCTACGCTGGAATTTGTTTTCAAACAAAAAAGATAAGGCCATAGAGAAAGCTGTGCTTAAAACGCTGGTGGCTTTTATGAATTCAAAAGGCGGCTTATTGTTGATTGGTGTGGCAGATGATGGCGCTATTCTCGGATTGGACAATGACCAATTTCCCAATAATGACAAAATCCTTTTGCACCTGACTAGCTTGGTGAAGAAAAGAATTGGGACACTATACTTAAAATTTCTGCATTTCTCCATTGAGCGCATTGAAGATAAAGAAGTACTGCGAGTTGACTGCCAGCCCTCTACCTTACCCGCCTACCTGAAAGACGACCAACAGGATCATTTTTTTATCCGTACGGGGCCTTCTACCACGGATTTGCGGTTGAGCAAGGTGTATACTTATATCAAGGGGCGTTTTGAGAAAGCTTAAGTTAAGGCGTGGTTTATACTGATGTACTAGTAGGGGTGACGGGAGATGGTGGCCTTGTAGGAAACACAATATGAAAAAGCAAAA
>JBCBDH010000644.1:0-3825 GCA_038529855.1 Bacteroidota bacterium
TATTGCCATAGAATACATTGATAAGATGGAGACCACTTATCACAACCAAGTAAATACCTGGCTGTTGGGTCGACCTGTAAATGAGATCATGACCCGCACGATGATTGGACAAGCCATGCTGATTAACAGGATCGACAATCACTACACCCCCAATTGGCTTGAGCTGACCAAACAAGTTACAGAACCCGTCATTCCTTCCCTGCGACGCGAACTACAAAATACCTATAATAGCTTTGGCAACCTGACGCGCGAAAGATTATTTGCCAATAATGGAACAGCTAACGAAAGTAGAGATAAAACCTATACCTATGATGGCAATCAGCGCTTTGTAATGACAGAGACCAACGCGCTGGGCCATGTTATGAGATTTACTTATGAGCAAAGATTGGGAAATATTTTAACGGAAACAGACCCCAATAATCTTACCATAAGCAGGACTTATGATGGCTTTGGCAGGGAAAAAACAGTGAAAACACCAGGCAAACCCATTGTCAACTACACCTATTCCTTTGTCAATGGCGGTGCCAAATTTAATATGCTCCTGCGCACTTCTGGCCAAGGTACTCCCACTACGGATGTCTGGACAGATATTTACAATCGCGAGGTTCGCATTTGTACAACTGATCGCAAGGGTCGTAGGGCTTGTACGCTTACCGACTATTTGGCCAATGGCCAGAAAAGGCGAAAATCTGAGCCTTATTTCTTCAGCCAAGGACCTAGCCATTTTACCACCTATACTTATGATGCCCGCTTCCGAAAAACCAAGGAAGTGCTGCCTGGCCCCAATCGCGTTCGCCGCTATACCAACAATCGCCTTCAGGTGACGATGACCAATGAACTCGATCAGGTCAGTAAAACATGGATCAATTCCTTGGGTGACGTTGTCAAAGTGACTGATGCTAATAACCAAACAACCAACTTTGAGTACGATAGCAGAAAGAACATCACCAAGACCACCATGCCGGGCAATGTCGTTGTGCAGTGGCTATATGACGCTCTAGGTCGCAATTTCTATGTCCTCGATCCCAACCTGGGGCCCACGACCATCCGTCGAAATAATTTTGGCGAAATCATAGAGACCGTCAATGCCAAAAATCAGAAGACCACCAATACCTATGATAAACTAGGGCGAAGGATCCGCAAGGTACAACCTGAGGGGACTTGTACCTGGGTATACGATCAAGGCAATAAGGCCATTGGAAGGCTAAGTCGATCCAAGAGCTATAATGACTTTGAGCAAGTCAACACCTACGACGGTGTGGGAAGAATCGCTGTTGAAACTTATCGCGACCCCAGCGGAACCAGCTACGATATGCGGTATAATTACAACAGCTATGGCTTATTGAATGAATTGACCTATCCCACAGGCTTTAAAGTTGCTCATCAGTATACCACGAGCGGTTTATTGACCATGGTCAAAGAAGCTGGTGGAATTGATATTTACTGGAAGTTTGAAGATGAAAATGCTCGAAACCAGATCACTAAGGAGACGCGTGGCCTTCGCAGGACCAACTACACTTATGATGTCCCAAATGGTCGAATGCTGAGGATACATACCAATAATAATACCCAAGATTTGAGGTATCACTACGATGCACTGGGTAATATGCTGGTCCGACATGATGTAATAGCGGGAGTGGCCGAAACCATGACTTATGACAACCTCAACCGCGTGGTCTCTACCCAAATCACAGGTGCCTCTGCTATTGTCAACACCTATGATGCCTTGGGCAATATTACTTATCGCTCAGATGTGGGTTGCTACGAATATGGAAGCTCCCGCGCACATGCCGTCACGCGGATTAAGAATGCGCAAGGGGGAACCTTGAGAAGTATGGGCTACGACGCCATGGGTAGCATGATTCGCAATGGCAACATCAACATGAATTATCGCACCAGCGGGCAAGTCTGGCGGATGACTCAAGGCAATAAGCGTCACGACTTTTTCTTTGATGCAGACGATCATCGCCAATTGCAGAAGAACTTTACCAATGGTGCCCTCCAAATATCAAAGCGATACATTGGTAGACACTACGAGCTTGAATCAAATTGGAACACGGGCGCTCAAAAGCATACCCATTACATTATGGCGGATGACGTACCTGTCGCCATTAGAACGATGGGCTCAGAAGATCGCAGACGCTATTTGCACCTAGATCATTTGGGCTCTACCCAGACCATTACCAATGAAGTTGGAGCTGTGGAAGAGCGGTTTAGCTATGATGTCTGGGGCGCGCGCAGAAATCCAAATAATTGGAGTAAAAATAATATTCCAACGACGACGATTGATCGCGGGTTTACCTTCCATGAGCATTTGGATTTGGGCCAATTCGTTCATATGAATGCACGTGTCTATGACCCTACGATCGGTCGCTTTAATAGCGCTGATCCCTACATTCAATTTCCAGAAAACCTACAGAGCTACAACCGATATACTTACGTACTTAACAATCCTTTGTTATTTACAGATCCAAGTGGTAACTTCATTTCTATATTAGCTGGAGCAGCGGCCATTGTTGCTGATGTAGCCATACAAGTTGCCAAGGACATACTGACTGAAGCCGCTATACGATTGGTGTTTGGTGATAATCCTCCAGCTTTCTTAGGCTATGCCCTGCAGCTGGTCAATTATGATTATAATAATGTATCGTCTTACAACCTTATTGCGGAGACGACTTCAGGTTCGGCAACGGCCAGACTGGATATTGGAATTGATCCCAATGTAGTCGTTATAGATGGTTATGAGTATGATGTAGGAGTAGCGGGAGAAAGTCCTATTGGTGATTTTCTGATCCAAGGGGTACTCACCTTTGGAGTGGGCATCGTCGCCAAATTGGGGAAATCCGCCATCACTAAGCTCACCACCCGCCTATCTAGTAGAATAGCGCAAAGGGGAAGCCAGGTTGTAAGTAACGCAGTCACTAATAGAGCAGCAAGCAAGCTTCCAGACTTGAGTAGAAAGTTGGATTTTGTATTTGGCAAGGCGACTGGGAATCTTCACAATATTCAAAGATCAACAGACATGCTCAGAAATCTGAATAGGATTGGCATCTATGATAACATGGCTGGAAGAGCTTATGTGAGGAGTCATATCAATCAAACCTTCAACACGACTGCGGGGGTTGTACAAGCTAATGGCCGAATTTTAAGGGAATCGCTACTCATGGGCCCCAATGGTGCCCTCAAGATGCAAACAGTCTGGACTGGAGATAGATTGACCACCGTCTTTTTAATAGGAGGATAACATGAAACTGAATTATTTAAATAGAATATTGAGGTTTTACACCTTTAGTAGTTTGGCGGAAGCGGAGTACTTTTTTGAAAACCAAAAAAACACGCAGAAGCTATTTCTAACCGCTACTTTTGGAGATTATCACTGTGTGGTGAAATGCATGAATTCCTTGTCTATGGAGCTTGAATTTTGTTTGGGCTTTAGTTCTGAAACAAAACCAGATGACTTGATCCTCCTACCCAAATACGAAGCGGACAGATGGATTGTTCAGGTGGATAATAGCCTATTCTTGATCAGCCCTTCAAAAGGGAAAGTGATCCATACATTGGATTTTTACGCTCCTCTAATTGGTCTCTATTCAAAAGGAGATAGAATTCTTGCACTAGAGGAAGTTGGACTGAAGGTTTTTGATATAAATGGCAAGATACTACAAAGTCATCGTATGGATCTGCCCCAGACTTTTGAACTAAAGGAAAATACCTTATTGGTTACTACTAGTAATGACGAACAACTGAAATTCAGACTAGACCTCTGATTTTAGTACCACTTACCTCCCCAGCTTTATCGAAAGCCTCGCCATACCGCGGGGCTTT
>JBCBDH010000645.1:0-3824 GCA_038529855.1 Bacteroidota bacterium
ATAAGTGCTCCCATGATGAGGGCAGGAACTGTTTTATCTAACTTGAGGGGGTGTTCTAAACATACATAAACAAAATCAACACATGCTTACAGGCGTCATTATTTGTTTTGTCCTCGGTTATGCAACCATCGTTTTTGAACACCCCCTCAAGTTAGATAAAACAGTTCCTGCCCTCATCATGGGAGCACTTATTTGGGCACTTATCTCATTAGGTCATCTCAATGTCGTTGGCGCCGATCATCACATAGGCGAAATGGAGGAGGTTCTCCTTCATCACATTGGTAAGGTAGCAGAAATCTTATTCTTCCTCATTGGAGCAATGACCATCGTCGAGCTGGTAGACCTGCACAAGGGCTTCTCAGTGATTACCAATCGTATTAAAACCACCAAGAAATCTTCTATGCTTTGGCTCATTGGTATATTGGCCTTCTTTCTATCCGCAACGCTGGATAATTTGGCTTCTACCATTGTCTTGGTATCGCTGCTTAGAAGATTAGTACCTGAACGCACGGAGCGCCTCTGGTTTGTAAGTATGGCGGTGATTGCAGCAAATGCTGGCGGGGCATGGTCGCCTATTGGGGATGTGACGACGACCATGCTTTGGATTGGAGAGAAGGTATCTACCCTGGGTTTGATTAAAAATCTGGTATTGCCTTCTATTGTATGTCTGGTGGTTCCTGTCTTTATTGCTTCTATGACCAAAGCATTCAGAGGACATATCACTGTGCCTGGAGAGCGAGATGTCAGCAGCGCCCTTGAAGAGGAAAAACTATTGAGTAGTCGAACGATGCTGTTTGTAGGGGTTGGCGCTTTAATTTTTGTTCCAATATTCAAGTCAGTGACGCACTTGCCTCCTTATGTGGGAATGATGCTTTCGCTGGGTTTTGTATGGCTAGTATCAGAGTATATCCATCCAGAAGAAGACTTTACGGAAGAGCGCAAACACCTCTATTCTGCCCATACAGCTTTGTCGCGTATCGAAATGTCGAGTATATTATTCTTCCTTGGAATTTTGGTGGCCGTAGCGGGTTTGGAATCAGTAGCGGTGGATCATGGCGGTGGTGAGCAAGTGGGTTTGCTGCGCTATATGGCCGAGCAATTACAGGCAGCTATTCCCAATCAGGATTTGGTTATCATCATACTGGGTTTTCTATCTGCAATTATTGATAATGTGCCGCTGGTGGCCGCTTCTATGGGGATGTATACGGAGCCAATGGACTCCCAACTTTGGCATTTCATCGCTTACTCTGCTGGTACAGGTGGAAGTATGTTGATCATTGGTTCTGCTGCTGGTGTTGCTGCGATGGGTATGGAGCGAATAGATTTCATTTGGTATTTAAAGAATGTGGCATGGCTAGCATTGCTGGGCTTTTTAGCGGGTTGTTTTACCTTTATTGCCATGAATGCCTTCTTCTAAAACAAGATTAAACAATGCTTCTTCGATTAATCACACTTTGGGTTTTATTATTATTTAGTGCCTGTAGTATGGGGCCTGATCGCGATCTGCTTATTGGTAAATGGCAAGTCGTCGATTTTATGCAAGTAGATGATGCAAGTCAACCCGTTGATAGTGTGCATCTGAAAGAAGTACAGTTTGAATTTTTGGCCAATGGCCGTTATGCCTATCAAGCGACTCTTAACTACAAAGAGGCTGGCACTTACCGCATCGAGCGTCAATTGCTTTACACTAAAGATACGCTCGATGCGGCTAGTGTCGAAAAAGCCGTAAAAATAGCACTCCTTACGCCCGATTCTCTTCATTTTCTGATGAATAGCAAAGGAAGTCAACAATTGCTTAAACTTACTCGTCAGTAATAAATTCGTTTTTCCCTACATCGTTCGTTTTATTCTTCTCTGGAATTTCCAAAGGGCTATCATTCATTTTGGCAAAGTGATTGTAATAAGCATATAGGCTAACCTACTTTGATAAAAAACACTGGAGAATGATTACCTACGAACAAGTGAAGATGGCTATGACTGATCCTCCCCCAAAAGACCTCATTGATTTATTCAATAATCTAAGTCAAGACCTAAGTAGACATCCCAACTGCATCAATGATCAAAATCCATTTGACAAGTTACATACTAAAAATACTTTTTGCGTAAGCGCTACCAGCATACAAAGTCGATACATTGCCTTCGTTCTAGGCAAGCATATCACATCGACCTTTCCTCAGGAAGTCATCAAATTATTTTTTGATATTGATCCCGATTATCACTTACAGTTTGGTCGGATCAAAGGATATGAAATAGATGGTTGTATTTGCCTCGTGCAGCGCGAACGGCATCCTTATGATCTAGAGGAGATCTACCAGCAAATTTACAGTTAAATATTCCTACACACGAAGGGCAAGTCTGAGGGCTTGCCCTTTTAGTTTTCCGTCAACTAACGAATCAAAGTCACATCTCCACTCAAGACCTTTGACTGACTGCCTTCAAAGCCTTCCACCTCATATTCCAAAGTCCAAAGATATACCCCCTCTGCCAGCCTTCTCCCATCTGACCAACCATCCCAAGCCTCTTCTTCTGTTTGCCCCTCAAATAATAAACCTCCCCAGCGATCATAGATGCGAAGCTGCTTAAATTGATAATTGAGTGAGCAAGAAATAAAAGGTCGAAGAAAGTCATTCAAACCATCCCCATTGGGAGAAAAAACATTGGGCATAAAAACGCGACAAGCGCAATCCCGTATATCAATCTGGTAATCATAATAATAGATATCACACTCGTTAGTAACGGTCACTTCATAAGCTCCTGGCTGATCAATCAAAATAGAAGTCCCTTGCGCTCCCGTCGACCATTGGTACTGACCAGGAATTCCTGGTGAAATAGACCATTTAAAATCGCTACAGATGGTGTCTTCAAAGGAAAACTGCTCAATATTTCGCAAATCAAATACCCAAGTGGTATCTCTCATAACACATCCATTCTCCCCTTCAAAAGCCACGGTATGAAGTCCCCCTTGATCTACCAAAAAACTATCCGCCACTTCTCCCGTGTGCCAGGTCAAAGGCTGCTCCAAAAAACGCCCTTGCAAGTACAATTCTCCCTCACACCAAAGCACGGTATCTGGTAATGGATCAAAAGGTATGACCACAATCTCATCCACAAACATATAGTCAAAAAGAAAGCTATTGGGATCACTGCTCACCAAAACCGTCTCTTGATTATTGGCAAAACTCCCTACAATGACATGCGTCTCCGCTCCATTGGCTCGATAACAGCCATTGATTTCTGTCCATTGCCCTACCTCATCAATCACCGCTCCCCTATTCTCAATAGCTATCCAAAGATCATAAAAAGAGGAATTATCTGACAGTACGCCATCATCATAAATCAAATGCTCTGAGGTAAAGGCCAGCCCCATCGCATCCGTAAAACCCCAATGAGGCGGACAGTCCTCAGAAGGTGCCGTTTGAAAAGAAATCCAGTAATATTGGTCTTTTTCAAGTTTTTCGAGCAAGGGCGCCTGGACATATTCCGTAATTTCCCACTGTACATTGGCATAAACATACATCCCTGCATAGCAATCTCCAGTATATGGCCACAGGTTTTCACAGAGCAGCGCATTGGGAACTTGATAAACAGGAATGACAGAACAGGTATTAAAATAATTGGGCGTCCCCCTATTAGGCGAAGACCAATAATTGGGCAGGATGGTATCCTCGTAAAAACAAGTATCTATCTCCTCAAAGCTGGGATTGGGAACCAGGTTTTGGGCCAAGAGGCTGCTCAGGTTGTAAAACAGGAAGATGATGTATAGTCCCCATTTGACCATGATCTATCTTTTCAGTACTGGATTTAGGTGTTTCTTTAAAGATAGG
>JBCBDH010000646.1:0-3805 GCA_038529855.1 Bacteroidota bacterium
GTCTATTCATCAATGTCCCTCGTCGCATCGACTTTGAAACCATTCCCATGGAAACGGCAATCGAGTTAATAGATGCTAAAGTTGAAAAGGAAGCTAATCGATATATTCACCGCTGGGATTCGGAAAAAATCACGGTGGAAAATGGTCGCTGGGGACCCTTTATTCGCTTCAAAAAGAAAAGCATCAAATTGCCCAAGAAAGAGGATGGTAGCCGAATGACTAGTGATGATGCTTTGTTGCTATCGCTAGAGGATGTCAAAAAGTTTATCGAAGCAGAAGTGCCAGGTGCTTTTGCCAAGAAGACCAAAGCCAAGGCCAAACCCAAGGCGAAGGCTAAGAAAAAGTAATCAAGATTTATTGGTCTTGTTAAAATAGTTGAGGATGGAATGGGCTGCTCTTTGGGCAGCGCCCCTTTCTCCCAATTGTCCAGGTAACCTTTCATAGGCTTTAAGCATCTGTTGTCTGTGTGGTCCTTTGAGCAAGGGCGCTAGTTCTTCGCGAATCCTATTTGGCGTAAATTCTCCCTGTATCAATTCCTTCACAATTTCTTGTTCTACGATCAAATTAACCAAGGAGATGTAATTCACCTGAATCAGTCTTTTGGCAATTTGATAAGATAAGGCATTCCCTTTATAGCCAACCACTTGTGGTACTTTAAATAAAGCGGTCTCAAGCGTCGCCGTCCCTGAGGTGACCAAAGCTGCATGTGCTTCACTGAGCAAGGCATAAGTCTCATTATTCACCAGTCGAACGGAGGTTTTGGCGGGATGATCTTTAATGATATCCTGATAAAACTCCACTGGAATCGCTGGCGCTCCCGCAACTACGATCTGATAATCTTCAAATACCCTTACTGCTTCCAGCATGATCGTTAAGCTTATGCGAATCTCCTGCCTTCGACTTCCAGGCAGTAGGGCGATAATGGGCTGATGCTTTAATTGATACCTGGTCCGAAAATCAGCGGGTGTCTTAAAATCAGCAATGATATCCAGCAATGGATGCCCGACAAAATCAACTGGATAATCATATTTCTCATAGAAAGCCTTCTCAAAAGGCAGGATCACCATCATATGATCCACATAAGCTTTTAGCTGCTTTACTCGACTGGAATGCCAAGCCCATAATTGAGGAGATATATAATAGTGAACCTGATAATCCTGTAATTTAGCCCATTTGGCCATCCGCAAATTAAACCCTGGATAGTCAATCAGCAAAACAATATCTGGCTGAAAGTCCTGAATCTGTTGTCTGGCCAACTGAAAATTCCGCCAAATGGTCGGCAGGTTTTTTAGTACCTCCCAAAAACCCATAAAGGCCAATTCTCGATAATGCTTCAGTACCTTGGCCCCCGCCTCGATCATCTGATCTCCTCCCCAAGCTACGAATACGGCCTCCTTATCTACCGCTTTAAGCGCTTGGATAAGTCGGGCGCCATGAAGGTCGCCAGAGGCTTCGCCAACAATTAGGAAGTATTTCATGGATTGATGTGCTTGGTTGGGACGCCTAGTGTCGGAGTGACTTGAAGTCACTCCGACACTGGCGACATCAAATCAATTTAATCCCATAAATCACCATCCACGCCACGGCATAGATAAAAGTAGGGAAAACTACTCCACGCATCGTATTAATGGTCCAGCGGCTATTGTATAGGATAAAGGGGATGAGATTGAAGGCCAGGGCGAGCAGGGCAATGGTCCTCAACCGAAAATTTTCTGATAAGCCAACATCACTAATGATTTGTCGAGTAGCCAATAGTTCATAGATTTCCAGCAGAAGGGTATAGGCAACTAAAGGAATTAGGGCACCTAAAATAACCCCTAATAGGATCGAGTTTTTTCTCAGCATAGCTATTCCTGTAGCGTTGAACTAAAGTTGAGTGCGCTTAGCGAAGGGATGGCCTTGTAGCTGGTGAGATCGTGTCCGGAAGGTACAACGGAGATGTAGCCATTTTTCAAGGCCCAAATATCAGTGTCTTCCCCCAGATCATTATTGACGAATTTGCCAGTCAGCCAATAATACTTTTGTCCATGGGGATCTTCAGCCTCTACGAACTCCTCTGCCCAGCGAGCATCTGCCTGTCTGCATACTCGAATGCCTTTGATTTCTTCCTTGGTCAGTTTGGGAATATTGACATTGAGCAAATGGCTATTCGGAATACCGTGCTCTAATACATAGGCCATGATCTTTCGGATAAAGTCTTTGCTGTGCTCAAAGTTGGCGGAAAAAGAGAAATCCAGTAGGGAAAAACCAATTGAATTAATACCTTCCAGCGAAGCTTCCATTGCTGCTGACATGGTGCCAGAGTAAAGAATATTAATTGATGCATTAGAACCGTGATTGATGCCCGATACACAAAGGGCGACTTCGCGATCTTTAAGAACGTAGTGTTTGGCCAGTTTGACACAGTCTACAGGTGTTCCAGAACACTCGTAAGCTTCTATACCTTCAAATACATTGACTTTTCGGAGGCGCAGGGGAACAGAAATCGTAATGGCATGCCCTTTAGCTGATTGGGGCGAGTCAGGAGCAACGACAACGACTTCTCCAAATTCCTTTGCTACTTCTACTAGGGCTTTCAAACCTGGAGCGACGATCCCATCGTCATTGGTAACAAGTATTAATGGTTTCTTCATCTTAATCAAATAGTAATAAGGGGACGAAATAAGGCTGCAAAATAAGAAATCTACAGGACATTTGAGGGAGTGCCTAAAAAAGGAGACGGCAACCGCAGTCGCCGCCTTACCCGAATAGTGTATGATAAATTCTTAAAGTTCTTCGTTATCTTTATAATTGATGGCCCTGTTTATACAATAAGTGTAATATAGACACTTAAGGGTTGTTTTCAAAGCGTCCAAAGAAAATAGTATGGCCGAGGCACTATCCTCTTCACAGAAATATAACGGACAGGTTCCATTACTCATTGCCGTGGATTGTATAATTATTGGCTTTCAGGGAGGGGTACTTAAATTGCTCTTATTCAAGCGAAAAGTAGCTCCTTTGGCTGGGCATTGGTCTTTGATTGGCTCCTTTGTGAGACCAGAAGAAAGTTTGGATCGGGCCGCTAAAAGGGTGTTGAAGGAATCGACAGGTCTAGGGCAGGTTTTTATGGAGCAATCGCATACCTATGGCGAAGTAAAACGCGATCCTGGAGCTAGAGTGATTTCTGTGGCTTACTATGCCTTAACCAAAATTGACGATTCGAAACTGGCACAAGTACAAAAACACGGAGCCAACTGGTTTGATATTGGCAAGCATCCTCATTTGATTCTGGATCATGAGCTTATGTTGCAAGATGCTCTGCAACAGTTGCGAAACAAAGCCCACAAACAGCCTATTGGTTTTGAGCTGCTGCCCCAATCTTTTACCTTGCCTCAATTACAAGTACTTTACGAGGCTATATATAATCGCTCCTTGGATAAGCGCAATTTTCGGAAAAAGATATTGGCAATGGGAATTTTAGAGAAGTTGGAAGAAAAGGATCATTCGGGATCGCGAAAAGGGGCTTATCTTTATCGCTTCGTCAAGGAAAAGTATGAAGAGCTGGTCGTGCAGGGGTTTAGCTTTGAAATATAGGTTTAGGGACTGTCTTTAGTCCTCCAAATTCTTCTCTGTGGATTGCTCTTGGGATTAATGCCTAGATTTTATCAGAAATGGAGAGATTTAACATTTGGTTAATCTATTGATTATCAGTGATTAGTTGGTAATCATTGATTTTTAAGATCAAAAACTAGATTATTTTTTATGGAATTTTGTGGATTTTGCGTCCTTTAAGGGGGGCCACGGCTTAGCTAGCCTAGTGTCGGAG
>JBCBDH010000647.1:0-1796 GCA_038529855.1 Bacteroidota bacterium
TGTACGAGAAAATGGTAAAAAGGGTAGGAGCTTTGCAGGATAGGCGTTGGCTCGTGCTTTTGGGCGCCAATTTGTAGTAGCCGATCGACATAGGTAGAGCTGACTTGCATACAGTGGGGAAGAACCAAGACGAGGGCTTTGCTTTTGGGGCCCAAAAGCACGAGCCAACGCCTATCCTGCAAAGCTCCTACCCTTTTTACCATTTTCTCGTACAAAACCTAGAGAGCGAGCAAGTCCAAGTGCTCAATCCACTACCCATGCTGCAATCCGCTGATCGAGAAAAGGCAGTGTACTATAATAATGATCCGCACCTCAATCCATACGGACAAGCCGTTTTGGGGGAGTGGATGCTCGAACATATACGGCCGCTCCTTGTCAATTAAGTAGTAAGGACCTTAAACCCAATCGCCCATGTGGAAGAATTACCTAAAGATCGCCATCCGAAATCTTTGGAGACAGCGCAGCTTTTCGCTCATCAATATACTGGGACTTGCCATAGGCATGGCCTGCTGCTTCCTAATCATTCAATACGTCTGGCATGAAAGCAATTACGATCGCTTTCACCCCAAGCTAGATCGACTTTACCGCATCAGCTATCACGCCAATTTTTCCCAAGAAAGTACGCTTGCTCGTACCCCTCCTGCTTTTACCTCTCGAATGCTAGACTACTTTCCAGAAATGGAGCAGGTCGCCAGGATGTATCCAAGGGATGTCAGCGTAAGTGTTGGCCCCAATCAAGATCAATACGAAATCGAACAAGTCTATTTTGCGGATACTAATTTATTAGACCTCTTCCATTTCGATTTCCGCTACGGACAAGCGACTAATGCCCTAAAGCGCCCCTTTTCTGTCATCATTACTGAAGAATTGGCCCAGCGCTTTTATGGACGGAGTGATGTTCTGGGCGAAGCCATCACGCTTTCTGGCAACAAAAACTTTCACATCACTGGGGTCATTGAAAAATGGCCAGATCAGGCACATATGGAAATCGACATGCTCATCCCCTATGATAATATGATCGATTTGGAGCCCGAGCATGCGCGAGAAACCATGGAACGGGTACTGACACGCAATTGGACTGCTTCTCATTCCTATGCCTACGTCTTGCTTGAGGAGGGACAAGATAAAGCAGCTGTGGACGCTAAGTTTGCGGCCTATATCCAGGAATTTGGAACAGAAAATGTGAAGGAAAAGCAAGCTTTTTCGCTGTTTCCAGTCAAAGATATTCACCTGCGATCCACCGCATCACTGGAACAAAAAGTACCAGCCAATACCAATATGTTGTTGATCTTTATGGGGATTGGTTTGATTACGCTGCTCATCGCTTGTATTAATTTCATCAATCTCACCACTGCCAGTTCCCTAAATCGAGCCAAGGAAGTTGGCGTGCGAAAAACCCTTGGAGCAAGCCGTAGCCTATTGATTGGGCAATTCCTTGGAGAGTCTTTTTTGTTGAGTTTTATTGCTTTTGCGCTGTCTTTATTGATCACTTATCTGGCGCTCCCTTATCTCAATTTATTAACTGGGGTCAATATTAGTCAGGCGCCTTGGGAAAACGCCTATCTGTTTTTATTTTTCTTGGGGATTTTTGGATTAGCTGGTTTGTTGGCAGGTAGCTATCCTGCTTTTTTTGTGAGTCGTTTTCAAGCCATCCACTCTTTGAAAGGTAAGGGAAGCCCTGGGCAAAAGACGGGAGGGCAAAACTTGCGAAAAGCTTTAATTACCCTACAGTTTCTCGCCACGATTGTCTTTATCAGCGGCGCTTTTATCATGTATCTCCAACTTCAATATGTGCA
>JBCBDH010000647.1:1806-3804 GCA_038529855.1 Bacteroidota bacterium
CAAAGCCAGCCATTGGGTTTTAGGCAAGACCAAATGCTATCCATCCCCATTGATAATGCAACGAATTTTAATGCAGCTTTTCGAGGTGGGGATGCGAATATTCGAAAGAAGATGAACACTTTTGATGATCTTCTGCTCCAAAATCCTCATGTAGAAGCCGTTACCCAATGTGCAAGGGTGCCTGGGACAGGGGCCATTAGGCGAATGGTGGCGACAGAAAAAGTGAGTAAAGAAGAGGCATTTACCGTTGCCTGTATGGAAGTCGATTACGATTATGCAGAAACCTTTGATTTGGAGGTCCTGGCGGGACGGGAGTTCGATCTGTCTTATGGTACAGATCATATTGATAGCTATGTGCTGAATGAAGAAGCAGTGACCGCTTTGGGTTGGGAAAGTCCAGAGGCGGCAATAGGTCAGTCCATCACGGTATCTGAACAGACGGGTAAAGTCGTTGGGGTGGTGAAAAATTATCACTTCAGCAGTCTTTATAATGAGATCAATCCGCTTATTCTCTATGTCCAACCAGGCAATTTTGCCTATTTCATTGTCCATCTCAGTGGAAATGATATTCCAGGAACCTTAGCTTTTATTGAGGAGCAGTGGCAAAGCTACTATCCAAGCAAAGCCTTTACCTATAGTTTTGTTGATGAATCTTTTAATGAATCCTATGCGGCAGATCAGCGTTTGATGCAAACCATCCTCTATTTTGCCTTGATAGCTGTATTGATTTCTTGTTTTGGTCTTTTTGGATTAGCGGCTTTGTTTACCCAGCAACGCTTTAAGGAAATTGGTATTCGCAAAGTGCTGGGAGCTTCAGTAGGGCAAATCCTAAGGATGTTATCCAGCGATTTTATCGGTCTTATTGCAGTAGCTATGTTATTGGCTTTTCCGATTATTTGGTACTTTAGCCATACCTGGATGGCCAATTTTGCCTTTCACATCCACTTCCCTTGGTGGGTGCCTTTGTCGATTGGCTTTGGAGTTATGCTGTTGGCTTTTTTGACGATTAGCAGTAAAACCATTCGAGCGGCCTTATCCAATCCCGTAGAGGCCATTCGACATGAATAGCCTGGTTTTCCATGAGGCTTTACACAACATTTTTGATGGGAAAAACGTAAATTGGAGTTCGATTTGTAGTAGATAATCATACGGAATAAATACAGAAACTTCGCTTGTGAAAAAATCGAAGGTAATCCTTTATAATCCTAAAGCGGTTTTCTTTGATATGCCGCTGGCCCTACTCGCTGTAGGCTCCGCGCTCGACCCTGAGCGCTATGAGGTCGTGATCATTGATGGTAGAGTAGATAAAAATCCACTGCAACAGGTACTCGATCATGCAGCTGATGCCCTTTGCTTAGGCATTACTGCCCTTACGGGCAGCCCCTTGCGAGATGCCCTGCTGGTCACTCGTGCAGCAAAGGCCAAATACCCCCAACTCCCTATCGTCTGGGGCGGTTGGCATCCTTCCCTTTTTCCCAAAGAAACTTTGCTGGATGAACCTGCGATTGATGTCAGTGTACAGGCTCAAGGAGAAGCCACCTTTCGAGAACTTGTGGAGCATTTTCGAGATGGAGCGGATTTAGCGACAGTCAATGGGATTTGCTATCGCGATGCGAAGGGAGCCATTCGACAAAATCCTGGTCGGGCCTTGGAGGATATGAACTTCCTGCCCCGCGCCAATTACGATCTAATCAATGTAGAGGCTTACTACAAAAGCAAAAAGCAAAGACAATTCGATTATATCTCCTCTGCTGGTTGCCGCTTCCGTTGTACCTTTTGCGCTGACCCTCATGTATTTAATCGAAAATGGACCGCCATTGCGCCCGAGCGGATGGGAGAAGAACTGGCCTATTGGAATAAACGCTACCCATTTACAGATATTAATTTCCAGGACGAAACCTTCTTTACCAAAAGACAACGCGTCGTCCAAATTGCCGAAGAATTTATTCAACGCGATATCCAAAGTACTTGGGCAGGAACCATGCGGGCAGATCAAGG
>JBCBDH010000648.1:0-3798 GCA_038529855.1 Bacteroidota bacterium
AAGCAATCCTATTAGATATAAAGAAAAAGGCTGTCTTTCGAGGACAGCCTTCTAGTCTTAAAGACTATTTTGGATCTCATAGTATAGTGAAAATCGTAGTATTATATCTAACGGTTGAGCTGGACGTAGCCAGAATCAATGACTCCGTCCTCTCCCTCCAAAATGTAGAAGTAAGTACCATCTGGAACTGCTTGACCATTTAGGGTACCGTCCCAGGCCTTCTCCTCTTCATTTGTATAATTATTCGCAAAAAAGACTTGATTGCCCCAGCGATTAAATACCGTTAAGCTATTGCTGGGATGAGATTCCAAGCCCTGAATGATGAAATAGTCGTTGACATCATCATTATTGGGTGAGAAACCATTGAAAGCATGTAGCTCACTACAATTGACGATAATAGTCACAATCGTGGAATCACAACCTGCACTATTACAAATAGCATAAGTAATTTGCTCTTCAGCAGAAGAGTTGCAATAATCTTCATTAGGGGTAAAACTCAAAATACCAGCATCAGACAAAACGACAAACCCATTCTCAGGCTGCCCTCCAACCAGATAAATGGTATCTATCCCATCGCCCACCTGATCATTGTCTAATAAATCAATCACAATGGGCATACCTTCCACAGTCACCTGCGCATCTGTAACCGCAATAGGAGCAATATTGTTATTGCTATCGGTTACATTAATATATACATAGGTCGTATCGCAAACGGCTAAATCATCGCAGATGATGATGCAAGCGCTGTCCATTCCCACATCCAGTGCTTCAAAGACCAGACAATAATTATCATCTTGCTGCAAATCAATGATGGCGTACTCGCCAGAAGATTGATCACACATATTTTCAAATCGCATGATATCGTCACCATATAGATCATCAAGTGATAGACAAAGCGTATCCGTATCCCCAAGTGGAAGATCCACTTCAAGTACCCCCTTTGAATCACAATCAACCAATACATAAACCGTATCGCGACAAGCAGTCAAACTTTGCTCGATTACCACCTCATTCCAACCCACTGGCAGCATCAGTCGAGTACTGCTCGCTCCTAATTGCTCTTCAAGTGGCGCAAAGCTAAGCCCAGCTCCTACTACAGAGAAGGTCATCCCTGTGTAGACATTTTCCAGATTATCGCTTGTAGCTCGATTATTGCTGGCATCAAAGACCCAATTGCCCGTAGCATCCCATACATTCATGGAATCAACCAATTCAGTAATCGTCCAGAAGGTCGTCGTATAATCAAAGCCATTGACCGTCCAGTTTTCTAAAAGATAGGGATCACGGCCATTATTGCTGGGTAAGTCAAAATCATAAAAAACAGCTTCAGGGACTTCCATACAAGGCGTTAGCCCTTCCGTGTAGGCTTGTCCAGCTACCCAAATTTGATAGCCGACAAAATCGCTCAATGGAATATCCAAACACCACTCAGCCCCTAACTCGCAATTATTGCTAAAAAGTCGATTGTCATAATTGGTAATAAAGGGAGGGCAATTATCCACACAGCTTACATTTACGGTAATGCTTTCCGAGCAACCCGTACTCAAATCCTCGATGACGAGTTCGTGACTACCCAAGGCAAAGGGCAAGGCGACTTGATCGCTTACTACCTCTGGCTGTGGATTGAGGACCTCTGGTGAATTTGGACCGATGGGCAATTGCATATAACCATAAATTTTGCTTTTATCTCCTCCTTCAATGGTCTTATTATTCAACACCCAGGTATTACCAACGTCCCACACATTCATAGAGTCAACCAGTTGAGCAAAATTGGCCAATTTAGAGGCCGTAAAAGGTTGACCATCAATCGTCCACACATCCAGATCAAAGGGCTCGGTTCCCACATAGGAAAAGACTGATGTCAGGTCAAAATAAAAGACAGTGGTATCGTTCATACAGCCTTGTGGGGTCGCACTGTAGGGAAGCCCATCGCTGGTCAATTGGTAATTGGCGATATCTGCTGGAGCGATGTTCGTACAAAGCAGTGCTTCCTGCTGGTCATCACAAGCATCTAATTCCAAGTTGGCTACACTACTGTTATTGGGTTCGCAACCCAAGCAATTTACTTCAATATCAATGGTATCTGAACAAAATAAGACCAAATTAGTAATGACCAATTGATGCATTCCAGTATCGAGTTGGATAGCGGTGCCATTGGGTGTCAGGCGAGTAGTCAGATCAAAATTAACGCGGGTATCATTAGCAGGCTGATCGATGATTATTTCACTGTAATTCGTAAAGGGAATACCTCCTTCAATCACTCCACTTCCGCTGTTGAGTAGCCACTTGCCAGAAGGGTCCCATTGATTCATCAAATCAACTAGATCGTTGATATCTGAAAAGCTCCCACTATAGGTTTGTCCATTTACCGTCCAGCTAGCCAGCTCGTAGCCTCCTCCAGCTGGTAAAGAAGCATAACTGTAAGAAAAGATAGTATCAAAGTCACAAGGCATGGCCATTCCACTAAAGGGCGATCCATTGTGAATAATCACCCAGGAATTCCAATTGGCCAATTGTACATCCATACAAATCGTGGCCATATCATCACAATAGGTTAATTCTTCTGTTATATTTCGCTCGGGGATGTTGGGACAGGTGGCATCATCGACTGCAAAGGTTGTGGAAGGAAGTCCGCACAAAGCTAGTCCAAAAATAGCCATCCATAAGCAATTGATCGCGGGAATACGAGACCAGATTATAAGCTTGTTCATACATGATTTTTTTGACCATACGGAGGCATTTTTTGTAGATATTGGAAACGGGTATGGTACGCACTATACAATGAAACTATTTAATAAAGTATTAATAATACTTTCATATGTCCTAAACCTCTAGGTCAAATTCTATACCAAAAGCCTGGAGGAAAAGAAAATAGTCTTTGGGATTAAAAAGGAAGAACCCCAGCGAATCGCTGGGGTAACATGCTATTGTTTTCTCATTAGATGTTGGCAGTTATTACTGCTGGGTATTTCTCTGAAATGGCTACAAAACAAAAGGTATGGCCTAAGCCATACCTTTGATCATTAACTATATACAAGCCATTATTCGTTTCAATTCGTGAACCAATCAGAATATTGATTGGATTTGGATCAAGTCTTGATCCTGGAGGGTTATGTACACACTGGATTATGTGTTTTGTAGTCGTGTCACAAGCAAAGACAAATTAAAAATAAATGCTATTTAATCAATAATTTTGTTTTGCAGTTGCCCTGTGACACTTGGATAGAAGCAAACCCTATGCCAAAACCTAGGATTTGAATAGGTCAGGGATAAATTTCATAACATGGTGCTCAAGCTATTTGTGTCCGTACTGAGGTAGCACAGCACCTTATATTTCAAGGGATTGGGCTAATCTTTTCACAATGGGAAAGATAAAACGTTGGCAAATGCCATTATTTAGGGGCTTTTCTCCTTTTGATCCAATTCGCTCAAAAATTTAGGTTTTAAACAGATGTGTGACGTTATACTGGTTGGAGAAACAAAGGAAGGGCTTAATGCCGATTATCGCAATTGGTGCTCATCTGACATTGATACACTGACTTTGGATCAATGGGATAGTTGCGATCCAATTGGGTCATTTCCTGAAAAAGCCCAGGAACAGTATCTAGCTCGATCTTATGCCATATCATCGCTTTAAAACCACCTTGAACAAATGGATGCTCCTGACCAATGTAGATAAAGGCATCCGTGCTGGGATGGGAAGTGTGGCGATCAAAGAAATCTTCTGCTAATTCAAAACCTACGTAATAATCGTAGTGGGTGATGGGTTCATAGGTCTCGTAAGGAGTAATATGTGCT
>JBCBDH010000649.1:0-3787 GCA_038529855.1 Bacteroidota bacterium
GTGCATCTGCCCGCTCATCAGTGGTAAAAGCAGTATTGCTGTCATCTGAGAGCCAGATATTGTGCGTGAAGTTAAAAGGTGTCGTTTGATTGCCTAGAAAGGTCGTATTGTCTTTATCAGAAACATCATAGATGGTCATGGTGCCCTGATAAATCTCTGAGCTGTACATCAGGTTATCTCGCGTATATACATCATGGGCATAGATATCAGGACCTTTGTTTATGTAAATGGGGTTTCCAGGATCATTGACGTCTACATAGAGCATACCACCATTATTGACATTACAGCCTGCCAGATAAGCAATACCGAATTCGTCGATAAAGATATTGTGACAAGAGGAGAGCTCGACGCCATCAATATCAGGTGCCCAATAGAAATAAGAGTTGTCGGAAAAATTATCCAAATCAGTTAGATCAATCACCAAGATACCATCTCCTGTCTCATTGGTAACATAGGCATAGCCATTCCAAGCTTTGATGTCTCTCCAAGTTGTACTAGGACCATTGGCATAGCCCATTTCCACAGGATTATCAGGATCTGTTACTTCATAAATAGATACCCCATTACGCACACCAACCAATGCAAACTCTCTACCATTATCGGGATCTGCCCATCCCCACACATCGTTTAGGCTCTCTCCATAAGTGACCGTTGCATTGAGGGTCATATTAAGTTGAGCACTCAGCACTCCTGCATAACACAGGGCCATGATTAGTCCAAGAATTTTTTTCATAATTATTTTGTAGATCTTTTAATTTAATGTTAGCTCACAGATTGTGAGAGCTAGCCTATTAGGTTTTGAACAAAGCAAAAATACTATTTTTAGGAAAGAATCAATTCTATTCCCAGAATCGCCATTGTCAGCCGTTTGACACATGATGTTTTGCCTGAGCCATTATTGAGCTTTTTGTCGTTTGAGGAGCAAACTAAATACCTTTTGCTAAAGCTACTCGCCTTTTTTGGGAATGATGGCCATAGTCAATCGACTATTGCAAACCATTTTGCCTGCTTCATCAGTAATGTCGATATTCCAGACGTGAATTTTACGGCCTACTCTGATGGGTTTGACTGTTGCGATTACCTTTCCAGACTTAACGGACCTTAGATGGCTGGCATTGATTTCAATTCCTACGGGGACCTCCGCTGCTAAATCGGCAATGCAAAAGGTAGAGGCCACACTGCCGATGGTTTCTGCCAGGACCACTGAGGCGCCGCCGTGCAAGATACGGCTGTAGGGTTGAATGGTGCGATGGTCAACGGGCATCTCCGCCTGGAGGTAATCGTCTCCCCAATTGGTGAATTTGATTCCAATATGAGTGACGAGGGATTGAATATTTGTTGAATTGAGGAGTTCGAGTTGGGGTTTATGTTTCCAGATCATTATTTTGCTGTATTTGTTGATTGATGTGTTGGATGATGGCTTTCATATTCTGGGGGTCAAAGTAGGACCAATGCGCCTCTTTTCTTAGCCAGGTCATCTGTCTCTTGGCGTATCGTCTACTGTTGCGTTTGATCAGTTCAATGGCCGTTTCCAGGTTGTGTTTTTGATCGAAATAGTCAAAAAGTTCTTGATAACCAACGGTTTGTAAGGCATTGAGGGTGCGAAGTGGGTAAAGTTGGCGAGCTTCTTCTAAAAGGCCCGCTTTCATCATCTCATCGACCCTTTGATTGATGCGTTGATAAAGCCGATCGCGTTCGACAGAAAGCGCCAGGTAAATGCTTTGGAAGGGGCGTACTTGTTTTTGGCCTTTTCTAAAGGAAGAGTAAGCTTGTCCGCTGGCTCTGTATACTTCCAGGGCTCGAATCAATCGCTTGGGATTGGCACGGTCTACTTCTTGGTAGTATTCAGGGTCGACACGGGCCAGCTCCTTTTGTAGCGGCTCAATTCCGAATTCCGTTAATTCTCGATTCAAAGCTGCTCGGATATCAGGATCAACTGTAGGAAATTCGTCTAGTCCTTCACACAGCGCGCGAATAAATAGGCCTGAGCCGCCTACCAATAGTACAAGGTCCCTCTCCTGAAACAGTATTTCGAGCAATTCCAGCGCTTCCTTTTCGTAATCGCCAACGCTGTAGGGGGCTTGTATGGAGTGGGAATTGACAAAATAATGTGGAGCAGCCGCCAGTTCCTGGGCATCTGGTTTGGCGGTTCCAATGGACATTTCGCGATAAAATTGGCGGCTATCAGCAGAAAGGATAACGGTTTTATAGTGTTGAGCCAGTTGAATACCCAGCCCTGTTTTACCACTTGCCGTCGGACCGGCAATTACGATCAAATACTTTTTCGCCGACATTTTGCAAAAATATTATTTTTGTGCGGAATACAATTACCAAAGACTCCAATGCTTTACCGAATAGTTCGTCCGCTGGCTCGACTGGTCTTAATGGCGAACTTCAAAAAAATCTATTTTCACCGTGCCGACTTGATCCCAAGGGATAAGCCTGTTATTCTGGCTGCCAATCACCCCTCTGCTTTTATCGAACCCTGTCTACTGGCTTGTTTTCAGCATCGCTCGCTCTACTTCCTCGCTCGTGGCGACCTATTTATCAAGCCCATCTACATTCGCCTACTCAATAGCCTACACATTGTCCCCATTTTTCGCCTAAAGGACGGAGGCTACCAAAAGCTTAGGAATAATTACGACACCTTTGCCTTTTGCCATCAAACGCTTTCTGAAAAGAAGGCCATTCTCATCTTGGCCGAAGGCAGTACCAGACACGAAAAACGGCTCCGTCCACTCCGAAAAGGGACGAGTAGGATTGCCTTTGGCACTTTGGATAAATACCCTGATTTGGACCTGCAGATCGTACCCGTAGGCGTCAATTACACTCATGCAGATCGCTTTCGCTCTTCAGTCATGCTTTCCTTTGCTCCTCCCATCTCCGTGCAGGAATATTATGAGCAACACACCGTGCAGCCTGTCAAAGCCAGTCAGCAATTGCTTGATAAGATCAAAGGGGATTTGGTGGAGCGGATGATCATCATTCGGGAAAAGGCGGACGAGCCATTGGTAGAATCTCTTTTTTTACTGCATAGAAACAATCATCCCCCTGTAGATTTTCCCATTTTTGAGCAAGGGGATCAAGCGCTTAGGGCCGAACAGCAGATTGCTAACTTCGTCAATGAACTCCCTGAAGCAGAAAAGCGGCCCATTGCCGAAAAAGTGGAGCGCTACTTTAGTGTTCTGGAGGAGAAAGGATTGGCAGATCAATCTGCAGAACAACAGCAAAGGGTCCGATCGGACCTTTTCTTCTTGGTGGGCTATTTGCCAGCAACCCTGGGCCATTGGCTTAATTGTCCTCCTGCTCTGCTGATCCAGCGCATTGTCGATGATCGGGTTCGGGCGGTTGAGTTTAAGAGGTCTGTCGCTTTGGCTTTGGGGCTGGTTTTGTATGGCTTATACTGGCTATTTTGGCTCATCATCTCCTCCTTGTACTTTGGGCCAGTGGCTTTGATGGTGTTGATGCTAGGTCCTGTATTGGGTTATTTTAGCCTATTGTATTGGGAAAAGTATGCAGATTGGCGATTAAAGCGGGCTTGGAAGGCCCTGGATGAAAAAACTGCTCATAAACTTAGGGAAGAGCGAAAAGACTTAATAGCTTTGTTGGCCAGAATTTGATTACAGAGAAAACCACTGACCCGAAATTTGCAAATGAGCATTTATTCTACGCTTAAAGTTTTTATAGGCTATGCTTTGCGACTGTTCTTTCGCAAAATTTACATCTATCGGAGGGAGGTCATTCCTAAAGATACGCCAGTCATACTGGCAGTCAATCATCCCACCGC
>JBCBDH010000650.1:0-3786 GCA_038529855.1 Bacteroidota bacterium
ATATTTTTCATAAGGCTATCTCATTTTTTTACTGAAAAAGATCAAATGCTCATTTGATTTTCATCAATTCAGCTTTGGGTAGACCAACGGATATTTGGGGTATTAAAAACAAAAAGATAGCCTTATGAAAAATATATTGGTTCCTACCGATTATTCGGAAACGGCAAGAAATGCCTATTGGTATGCTCGTGAATTGGCTTTCTACTTTGAGGCCAACCTGAGTGTCATGCATGTTTATCATCCTTCCTTTGATCCCGCTAGTCCTTATGCGGCTATGACACCAGATTATCAGGAAGAGAATCATCGACAGCTTTTACAAAGTTTTATTGAAGATTACCAATCCTCAGATATGGGCGATGTGGTTGCAACGACGATGGTTAGCCCAGAGTTGCGCTTGGGTTTTGCAGCAGAGGAAATTGTAGCGGCCTCAAAAAAGGAATCATTGGATTTGATTGTCATGGGGACGACCGGGCAGGGAGGATTTTTGGAGAAGTTGTTTGGTCGGGTCTCCTTGCAGGTATCCAGAGAGGCGCATTGCCCAGTCTTACTAGTGCCTAATGGCTATAAGTTTGGGGATTTGGATCACATTGTATATGCCAGCAACTACGAGTCAGCGGATAGTGCCATCCTAAGAGAAATTGTTGCTTTTGCTGATAAATTCTCTGCGGCCATCCATCTGGTCCATGTTAATGAAAGCCATAAAAAAGGCGATTATAAACTGGAAGAGCTGCTATTGGAACAATTGTTTACCAAAAATGGGCTCAGTTTAGAATTTAGCCTGGAAACCGTACAGGCCGAAACGGCTTGGGCTGGACTAAAGCAATACATCGAAGAACACGAGGTCGACCTCTTAGTGGTGGCAACCAAGCATCGCAAACTATGGGATCGCCTTACGCATAAAAGCATGACCAAACGAATGTTGGAAGGGGTACAGGTACCTATATTGGTCATGCCTATCCTCTAATTTAAAACAATCCTCACGGGCTTGCCTGCCTTTCTGGTGGGCATAGCTTGTTGTAGAAGGAGTGGTGGATACTTCGGGCAAAGAGCTGCGAAGAACTTAATTTGCTCAGAAAAAGATCTATTATGAAAAAGATAATCGTTCCAGTAGACTTCTCTAAACCGTCGCAAGACGCCTATCGCTATGCACTACAACTCGCCCCTATTTTTGAGGCGGAAATCGAAGTGGTTCATGCCTACAGTGGCAGCTTTAGCCCTTCCGAGCCTTTGGTCATCAAATCGGGTAAAAGCAGAGAGCAGGTATTGATGGATCAGTTGGAGCTTTTTACGGAGGTCAGTTTGGAGAATGAAAATTCCGAAACGCTGACGAAGAATAAGGTGAAGTTAAAGATATTAGAAGGTGCCGTAGCTACGAGCGTAATCAATTATGCTAAAGCGGAAAAAGCCTTTATGATCGTCATGGGGACAACGGGCTCGCATGATTTGATTGAGAAAACGATGGGGAGTATTTCTACGGCTGTTGCTCAAAAAGCGCCCTGTACGGTCTTATTGATCCCTAAGGATAAATCCTTTGAAGGATGGAAAAATGTATTATTTGCCACAGATTATCAAGCAGCTGAACCCCAGTTATTAAACAAAGGTATTCGACTGACTCGAGATTTTGAGGCCGTCATTCACCTGGTACATGTCAACCAGGATGATGGGACAGAGTCCGTCGTCTTACACGAAAAAATATTCAATCGCCTTTTTGAAAAGGGAGATCCCAATTTTAGCTTCAATTTGCTTAGTATAGATGCAGATTCAGTTGTTAAAGGACTCACTCAGTATGCTATGGAAAACGATATTGATTGTATTGCTTTGATCAATCATCGCGAGCGATTTTGGGATAATGTACTCCAAAAAAGTACAACTAAGCAAATGGGTTTGTACACCACTTTTCCATTACTCGTTTTTCAAGACAAGGAGTAAGCCATTCATTTTCCCACCAAATTAACCTAAATACAATGGATATATTAGTGCCAACCGATTTTTCAGACAATGCGACTAATGCCCTGGACTATGCCATCGACATCGTCAATCACCTGGGTGGGCAGATTTTGCTCTATCACACCTATGATGTGCGATCAACAACTGGCAGTTTTATTTCTATGGAAACCGTATTGAGAAAAGACGCAGAAAGGGAATTAGAAGATTGCCTGCATCGAGTGAGTAAGCGCCTGATGCCCAAGAAAGCGGGTATCCGAGGCCAAATCACCAGAGGAGATACCGTAAATCTTATCGCTGATATGGCAGATCGACATGGCTTTGATCTCATCGTCATGGGTACGCAAGGAGCTAGTGGACTCAAAGAGGTATTTATTGGTAGCGTGACTGCAGGGGTCATGAAAAAAAGTAAAACGCCTATTCTCGCTATTCCCAGTAGTTTTAAATATCGCCCCATCAGTAATATAGTCATCGCGGTTGATTCTTCTCCTATATCTAGTCCAGAAATTCTTCAACCCTTTATTCAGCTGGCCAAGAGCTATGAAGCTAAAATTGGTGTTCTGCACCTTAGGAATTCGGAAGTAGATGAGGGAATTGATCCACAGTTAGATCAATATCTGGGATCGATGCCCTATTCCGTTTTCCACTATCTCCAGCAGGGTAGTTTGAGCGATAGTATCAGTGATTTTGTGATTCAGAAAAAAGCGGATTTACTCTGTATGTTTCGCCATGAAAGGGGCTTTTGGCAAGACTTATTTCACACCAGTACAACTTTAAAAAAGATATTCAATAGCCCAGTTCCTTTGCTCATCCTTAGGGATTAATTTTTAACACCCACTGATTAAACAAATGGTAAAGGAGATCAACTTTGGTATTCACTAATCAACTTTACTGTTTAATGCCTCTTCGACTAGAAAATCGGAGAGGTTTTCTCTTAAGAGGTGATGGATGTCATGTCCTGAATTGACTTTGCTCAAAAGATAAAGCACTAGAAAGCAGTAATTTAGCCTATAGATAATCAAATGATAGATGCCATGCGAGCACTGCTGATTTTTAGTTTATTCGCTAGTTTACTCCTCCTGAATAGCGCCTGCCACAGTTCCGATCTTCGCGACGAAATGGTGCGTTTTGATCGAACTTATGTGCCAGTTTTGTACTACGTGCATTTAGGAGATGTAGATAGAGCGGAACGCGCCGCTTTGGTTATGGATAGCTATTGGAAAAAGCTTCGCAAAAACTATGATCAACAAAATCGAGAGCTTGATTGGGGTGGGCGATGGGCATTGGTTGATGGTTGGATAGCGGGAAGTAAGCAAGCCCTTGAAGAGAAGGACCTTTTCCTCGCCTACAATCAATTGGATCATATTCGCTATGAATTAATGGTCTTGAGATCGCAGCAAGCCATTCCCTACTATTTAGATTATCTCTGGGATTTTGAGGCCAGTATGGATATGGCTGTAGAGACAGCTCTTGATCCAATGCTTTGTTTGATGGAGTACAAGGAATTCCAAGCCCTGACACAAGATTTAAAAACTGCTTGGCAAGAAGTCGTTGATTTTCCCCTGGATCATCGCATTTATTTACTCGATGCACAGGTGCGGATGGAGTTGGCCTACAGCCGTAAGGAGATGACGGGCCTGATCAATACTTTTGTCGATGCAGTGGAGGAAGGAGATCACCTGGAAGCGGCCTGTCTGGCTCGCGAACTACCTCCTGCCTATTTGGATGTACTGGCACCTCATGGTGATATGGAGGCAAGTATGGTGCATTATGCACGCATTTTCCCACTATCCGAAAACAATTAATGATTCTGAAAATTCGCTAAATTTTAAACTCAACAAG
>JBCBDH010000651.1:0-3785 GCA_038529855.1 Bacteroidota bacterium
TGCTTATTGCTTAGTTGATTTGGCAATGGGCAATTGATTCTTTCTTACTTTTTGGCTTCAGATATATACCACTTTGAATGGCTTCGGCATTTACATACCCAGAAGATAATAACCATTGGTCAGTAGCATAATGCCCGTTGGTGAGTTCTAAGTTGACCCAGCTTTCTTTGTTGTCTTTTATCTTTACATAGCTATGCTCTGGTGAGAACGCCAGATATGCCTCTACTCGCAATTCTTCTGCCAATATCAAATACAAAAGCGGCATCGAGTGACATTGCCCTGTATTGGTTTGCATCAGCTTGGTCACAAACATTTTTGTCCAATCTTCTTGCCCGTAGATGTCCTCAAAATCGTATTTTTTAGGGCTGGTATTACCAACTATATTTCCCTCACTATCTCGTACCTCTAGTGTTCCCGACATAAATGCATGCAGAAGCATCTTTTTACCAAGTTCATTATCCGGTTCATACCCTGCGCTTTTTATTGCATCTTCTATAATAGCAACACTTCTATCTATCTCTTTATCGTACCAGCTTTTTTGTAGTGTTTCACCAGAATACGCCTGTTCTACCAAAAACACAGCCTCTTTGATGCTTAATGGTTTCCGTTCTTGTAGCATCGCTGCGAGCTGGTCATAAGCTGTATGGTATCGCTCTGCACCTAGCAAATGAGCATTGGATGGAAATTCATATTGTATCTCTGGAGATGGCATCTGCCGTATTTCTTCCAATATTTGGCTATTAGCCTGTTGATCGTTATTCGAGTGCCGTTGGACTAGTACTTGATTTTGTTGCCTTGTGCGATGATCGTTTTGCTGGCGTTGCTGGACTAAAGACGATGGATGGGTATTATGTGCTGTATGATGTCTCGTTGAAGCATTATAAGTTGTTATGGGAGGGAATATTGAATGTTGTGCAGATAAAGACACAGACAAGAGTAGAAATGAAAGTATTTTGGGGAGGCTCATAAGTCGTACTTGTTATTTACGCTTATGTAAATACGCAGTTATAAACAGTAAAGTTACGGGATAGGTCACAAAAAAAGAGGCCGTTCAGGTGAACGGCCTCGGGCTCTAACCAAATAAAACTAAATATTAAAAATTCTTTTATTCACTAAGCAGGTACCATAGCGGACTTAACCGTCTTCACGATGCGAGCAGCCACTTTGTAGGGGTCTGCCTCAGAGTTGGGACGACGATCTTCCAACCATCCTTTCCAACCGTTTTCTACAGTTGCAATGGGGATACGGATAGAAGCGCCACGATCTGAAATACCATAGCTGAATTTATCAATAGCTTGTGTTTCGTGTAGACCCGTCAAACGCAAGTGGTTATCTGGACCATATACTTCGATGTGTTCTTTGATCACTGGAGCGAAAGCTTCACAGATGGTATCATAAACATCTTTACTACCCGCCTCGCGAAGGGCAGAATTAGAGAAGTTGGCATGCATACCAGATCCATTCCAGTCGCCTTCAATTGGCTTACAGTGCCAGTTGATGCAGATGCCGTACTTTTCAGTTACGCGCTCCAAGAGGTAGCGGGCAATCCAAGTCTGGTCACCAGCAGCCTTAGCGCCTTTGGCAAATACCTGAAATTCCCATTGACCAGCAGCAACCTCAGCATTGATTCCCTCTACATTCAATCCCGCTTCCAGACAAATATCAAGATGTTCTTCAACGAGCTCGCGGCCATAGGCATTCTTTGCCCCTACAGAACAGTAGTATCTACCTTGTGGCTCTGGATAGCCATTTGCTGGAAAACCCAGTGGCTTATCCGTTTCTGGGTTCCAAAGGAAATATTCCTGTTCGAAACCAAACCAGAAGTCATTATCATCATCGTCGATAGTGGCGCGGCCATTGCTAGCGTGTGGGGTGCCATCCGCATTAAGTACTTCACACATAACGAGGTAAGCACTTTTGCGAGCGGGGTCGTGACAAATATAAACAGGCTTGAGTAAGCAGTCAGAGGAGCCACCAGGTGCTTGTTGGGTAGAGCTGCCATCAAATGACCACATTGGACAATCTTCCAGTTGACCACTGAAATCTTTTTCAATACGGGTTTTACTTCTCAGGTTTTGGGTTGGATGATAGCCATCTAACCAAACATACTCTAATTTAGATTTAGCCATTGCAGATAAAATTGATTTTTTTAAAAAAAAATGAATTGAGATTGTGTTTATCCATCCTTCCAATAGGGAAAGATAACTTTGAGATAGCAACAGCAGAAAAATGAATTTCCAATCAGCTAGAGTGGAAGCCTCGCTAAGTATTGGCCAAACCACTGGAACTGAAGGGAGAATCGTTTTCCTCCTCTTCAGCAGCGGCTTCTGTCAATGGCTCAGAATTCTTTGTCGAGGCTATTTCAAAAATAGCTGCGCTATCCTTTGTGTCAGAGAACTTTTGAGCTACAGGGCCATTCGCCCCGCCTGCCTTATTTGACCGCTAGATTATAAGCGGGCATTGGCTCAAGCTTATCGTAAGCTTTCATATCGTGCTCGGCTACATCCAATCCCTTCAGTTCTTCTTCTTCAGAAACTCGAATGCCAACCGTTATTTTCAAAATATACAAGACAGAAAAGGCAAAGATAAAGGTGAAAGCCCCTACTGCCAATGTACCATATAGTTGTACCCATAGCTGCGTCAAGCCCGCTTTTGCACCAAATAGGCCAACGGCTAGTGTACCCCATAGTCCACAAACTAGATGTACAGAAGTTGCCCCTACGGGATCATCCAATTTCAATTTGTCAAAAAAGACTACAGAAAAGGGAATAATAGTTCCAGCAACTCCTCCAATCATAATGGCCTCTCCTGGACTCATCAAATCGGCTCCAGCGGTAATTCCTACCAAACCACCTAATATTCCATTAAGCGCCATCGATAAGTCGTGAGACTTGAACAAGGCATAGGAGGAAAAGAAAGCGCCTACTGCTCCTGCCGCTGCGGCCAATGAAGTGGTTACAAAAACAAGGGATACCATAGAAGCGTCAGCAGATAGAACGGATCCACCATTGAAACCAAACCACCCAAACCAAAGCATAAATACACCCATTGCAGCCAATGGCATACTGTGTCCAGGAATAGCTTTAATGCCATCTCTGGTATATTTTCCCTTTCTCGCACCCAATAGGATAATGGCAGCCAATGCGCCCCATCCACCTACAGCATGAACAAGTGTAGAACCAGCAAAATCATAAAATCCATTGGTTTCCAACCAGCCTGCTCCCCATTTCCAAAAACCAGTGATGGGGTAGGAGATACTGACGAAAAGGGCACAAAACAAAAGAAAAGGCATGAGTTTGATGCGCTCAGCGACAGCACCTGAAACGATCGTACAGCAAGTAGCAGCAAACATAGCCTGAAAAATAAAGTCGGTCCAATAAGTGTAAGCGCCATCTGCATAGGCGATGGCCTCTCCAGCTGGCAAGGTCAGTCCAAAACCTCCAAAGGCGAAAAAGCCCCCTTCATTCATTCCAGGATACATAAGATTAAAACCAACGGCATAATAGGTAATCAAACCAATGGCAATAATCATTACATTCTTAAATAAGATGTTGACCGTATTTTTTTGACGGACAAATCCAGCTTCAAGCATTGCAAAACCCAAGTGCATGATAAAGACCAGCACGGTTGCGACCAATAACCATAAATTGTTGACAGTAAATAAGGCTTCGTTCATTTTCTAACGGTATTCATTAATGGTGAAAATCTTAATCAATTGTTTGGCCTATTATGGTTATTGGTCGCAACCGTGCTGGTCTTTATCATGCACTTGGGTTTTGCAATGC
>JBCBDH010000652.1:0-3757 GCA_038529855.1 Bacteroidota bacterium
ACTTGAGACAGCGCTCAGTGTCGGACTGACCCCGCTTGGGCGGGGAGTCAGTCCGACACGGCCACCCGCAGATTCTGGCTTTTTAAACAAATTCAAACAATATCAGAAGCAATGAAAAACGACAGTCTTGAATCTCCATCAAACCCCAGCATACAAGAACAATTTCGTCCACTAGCGCTGGTTTTAGAATTGACACCCTTTCTAGTCGCCATAATTGGTATGCTCAGTGAAAGTTATAAACTGATCGTCTCAGGTTTTTCAATAGCGGCGCTCTTTTACCTCGTCTTACCCTGGTATCTATTCAAAGCCAAAAAATACAGGTTATTGGACATCATCATCGCCTGTGTCCTTGGGCAGGCCCTATGTGTCATTTGGTTGAGCATTTTATTTTTTATCATGCAATGGGAGTATTATCCAGAAATGCTGATCATTGCTCATCCAACTTTACTTTTTGGGCTGGCCGCATCCCTTATGTACATGGCCATTCGAACGACTACTTCGAGGGAAAAAAATTATGAATGGAACAATAGCATCAAACTTTTCTCGCGCTTTTTTATTATCATCATCCTTTTTTATGCCTTTGGCATGAATGTACATTTTGAGGCCATTTTTAATCAGTAGATATGAATATTCCCGATAAAGACAAGACCTTCCCTCTCCCCCACTACGACAGACTCTGCTTTCTTAAAAACCTAGTCAAAAACCCCAATATCATCGTTGGCGACTACACTTACTACGATGATTTTGAGACTGTAGATAATTTTGAAAAAAACGTCAAATACCTATTCGATTTTACAGGTGATCGCCTCATTATTGGCAAATTTTGCATGATTGCTTCTGATGTCACCTTTATTATGAATGGGGCCAATCATCTTTCTACTGCCATCTCCGCCTATCCATTTAATATTTTTGGAAAAGATTGGGCGCATGCGATGGAGGGAAAGCAGTATCCAATGAAAGGCGATACGGTGGTCGGTAATGATGTTTGGCTGGGCTATGGAGCCACGATTATGCCAGGGGTGAATATCGGGGATGGTGCTATTGTCGCTACCAAAGCAGTGGTGACCAAAGATGTGGCCCCCTATTCCATTGTCGGCGGAAATCCAGCCCAAGAGATTCGAAAGCGTTTTTCTGAGGAGCAGATCGAGCTGCTTTTGGCGATCGCTTGGTGGGATTGGCCAATAGAGAAAATCACGGCACATGTACAAGACTTGACGGGTGCTCAGGTGGAAGTCCTAAAAGATTTACAAGAACAATAGGTATATTGAACCCTAGTTTACAAACCCCTTTGTCCAAATCAACTGAGCTTCTATATGGCCTTTTTAACTGCGGAATGGAGAAAACTGGCTATTGCCAACTACGAAATTGCCCCTTCTATACTCCAGCCATTTGTTCCTTACGGAACGGAGTTAGATCACTGGAAAGGCACCCACTATGCCAGCCTGATTGGATTTAGGTTTCTCAATACCAGAGTCCTTGGCCTCCCCATTCCCTTTCACATCAATTTTGAGGAAGTTAACCTGAGATTTTACGTCAGATATAAGGACCAGGGGGAATGGAAAAGAGGCGTGGTTTTTATTAAAGAGATAGTTCCCAAACCCGCTATCACCTTTGTGGCCAATACGCTTTATGGAGAACACTATGCTACCCATTCTATGCGACATCAATGGACAGAGGCGACCAATAGTAGAGCTGTAAGCTATGAATGGAAAATCAAGGGCCAATGGCAGCGATTCGCCATTGAGGCCGCCAAGGACCAAAGCCCTATTGAGCGCAATACGGAGGTGGAATTCATCACTGAGCACTACTGGGGATACACCAAAGTAAACGAGACCTCTACGACTGAATATGAGGTAACTCACCCCAAATGGCAGCAGTACAAGGTTCATCAATATGAAATTGATGTCGATTTTGGCCTGACCTATGGCCAGTCTTTTGCCTGGTTGAATACTGCTCGCCCAAAATCAGTCATGCTGGCCGAAGGATCAAAGATCACGGTGGAAGGGAAAAGAAGTTTGTAAAAGGGATAAGACCACCCCAAACAGCAGTTGGAGCGGTCTTAATGATTTAGATTTATTTGGACGTTTAGCTATCCTCAGAGGGACAGTCGCAATCAGATATTCCTTTTTTCACCAATTCACTATTGGCCTTAGAAATCACATTTTCTAAAATAGGCAGCCCCAAGGCACCCTTCAGAAAATCATCAACAAAACTATCCAGATCGGTCTTGGCATTTGTCACATACTTATCCAACTGCTTCTGAACATTTGCATCCGTAACAAAATGATTGAAATAGGCAGTAGTATGTTGACCGCCTAACTCGACCATATAGTTGAGAAAAGTAGTCAAGACCAAGGTCTCAAAAATATCTCTCTCCGTCTTATTATTTAGGTTGGGCTCTGGGAGCAATTTGCAAGTGTTGTTCAAATCTATTAAGCCCTTGAGCAGGTCAGAAGGTTCCTGTGAAGCTACAATAACACCAATAGCCCCTATAAATTCTCCACAACCTTCTAGTCCTTTAAAAGCAGAATAATCCGCCGTGAATGTAATGGGCTTTCCAGGAATTTTATAATCGCCACCAGAAGAAACCGTTCTAAAATAAGAGAGGACACCCAATATGGTTGACTCTTCTGTCGTAATGGGAATGACATCATCACAGGCGTATAGATGATCATAAATGTCACAAAGGCGATTCAGCGAATCCAACTCCCAAGCATGTGGCACCACATCCAGGGAATTATTATAGGCGTGATATTGATCCAAGGTAGTGGTCAAGTAGCTCGCAAAATCCGAATTGCCAGGTGTTGGACCAGCAAATGGCCAAGCCTCTACCGTCAGGGTTTCTACCGTAAAGTTTTCTCTTAATTTTAGCGCCAGCACAGGTGCGAGTGCTCCACCTAAGCTATGGCCAGCAACCGTAATTTTATAATTAGTTGTTTCGTTACGAGAGAAGACTTGATTCAAGTAAGTAATCAAACTGGGATTATCCGTCATAGAAGTATCTACCATATTGAGAAGCGCTTCCAGGCCAATGTGCGTCCCTCCTGATATTTTCCCCTTTGTTTGGCCACCCCTTGCCTTCCAATCCTTTTGATCTTTTACCGTAACATCAAAATCTTCCACAAACCAATCGTATCCAGAGATCATATTGGTTCCAGAAGTACCAATGTACAACATCGTCGTATCCGTTTTTTTGGTTTCGATTACATACAGTAAATTTTCTGTCAGACCAGTGCTGATGCTGTCGATAAATTGTGGCGTGACCACTGGCCCCCAAGCGAGTTTAACGCCATCAGGATAATCTGATTTGGGATAATATCTATCCAGGATAATGTTGTCTCCCAGGGCTTTCTCTATTCTGCCTTTACCCAATTTGATCAACTTATCTCTGGCTTCTTCTGAACTACTCGCCGTTACGAGTTCCCCAGAAGTGACATAAGATAGCCAGGCATGAAAATACTGGCGTTCCACTCTTGTCACAGGACTCAGCTTTTCAGCACTCGTCTCGGTAGTATCCACCGTTTCGGTAGTGGTCGTAGGGGCTTCGGTTTCACAAGCCGTAAAAAGGAGCATGAATACGGCAAAAAACCCAATAACCCAAAGGCTATTCCAAGGCTTGTTTAAGGATTTCATATAGTAGTTTTATAGGTGAAAAATGTAAGTTCAAATCAATGATCGCCAAGCATAGCCCCTTTGATCAATGCAGGGGCATCAAGTATCAGACAAAACAATACCATTTATTCATTGCCTTTTGGGT
>JBCBDH010000653.1:0-3757 GCA_038529855.1 Bacteroidota bacterium
CTAGCTCCGTGGAGCTAGCCCCCTTACACCTCTATGCAGCACCAGGCGAGTACGAAGTCAATCTACTGGCCTATACAGGTTCAGATACTACAAGGGTCACGGAGACCATTACCATTAGTGATGTTGTACTTTTTATCGAACTCCTCGTTCCAGACACGGCCTTTCTGGGTATTCCAACGGACTTTAGTTTTAGGAGTACTGGACAAATAGCCCATGTATTTTGGTACATCAATAATGGACAATTGGCGACTGATGAGTTTTCTACAAGCTTCACTTATCAGGAGTTGGGTACTTTTAACTACACCTTTGAGGCTTATGCGACCAATGGTTGTCCTTATCTAAAGTGGAAGGAAATCACTGTGGTAATGCCAGTGCATACGGATGAACTATTGGCGCATAATCATTTGGCCATCTATCCCAATCCATCAGATGGCTTATTTAATTTGGAGATTGACTTAGTGGAGGAGCAAGATTTGGAGATTCAGGTGTACAATACACTTGGAGCGGCTTTATTAAAGCAGACTTTAGCGACCACTCGTAAAGTTCGACAATCACTAGATTTATCGAAATGGCCAAGTGGGATTTATTTTTTGGAAATGAGTAGTGGGGCGGCTTATTTGCGAAGGCTGCTGGTAAAACAATAGTATTTTTGTTAGCTAGAGATAGCACTTATTAATTAATTAGTTAAAAGCTTATGAATCATCCTTTAGTACTTTTCTTTCTGCTATTTTGTTCTCTGCCCTCAGTACAGCAGGCCCTATATCCTGCAGACCTTGGAGGAGATGAGCAGTGGAAAATCTTAAAAAAAGACAATTACGAAATCCGTTTCCCAGGAGATTGGAGCGTGGATACGAGTCAACAAATGGGAACCACTTTTGTGTTGCTCAGCCCAGTGAGTGATGCAGAGGATCAATTTCGGGAAAATGTCAATTTGATGGTGCAGGACCTGAGTGCTTATGATCTTAATTTGGATCAATTAGCAAAGTCAACGGAATCGCAGATCAGCAATCTCATTACGGATGCGAAGATGGTATTAAGTGAGCGAGAGGAGCGAGCGGGAGAAGCGTATCATCACCTGGTTTATACGGGCAAACAAGGCATCTTTGATTTGAGGTATGAGCAATACTTTTGGTTGAAGGCGAAGAAAGCTTACATACTGACGCTTACTGTAGAAATAGATCAGGTGGAAGCCTACCAAGAAACGGGTAAGCTCATACTGAATAGCTTTCAATTCAGTGATAACTAAACGATGCACTGAAGTCATAACTATTGGATGGACCAATCCGTCCAATAGTTACTGAGCATTTAAGCCTCTCCGTATCGAATCGCAGAAAGCTGCTCTTCCTCATCAGGAGAATACAATCTAGAAAGAATGACAAAACGGATACCTTTGGGAATTTCCAAAGAGAAGCTGGCGCCTCTTCCCTTGACAACATCAACTGTCAGTTGGGTATGTTTCCAGTATTCAAATTGATCGTGAGACATGTAGAAGTCACAATCGTGAATATTGCCCAACCAGACGTCCATTTCATTGATCATAAATTCACCATCTGGAAAGCACATTGGAGAGGAGCCATCGCAGCAACCGCCACTTTGGTGGAACATGAGCGGACCATGCTCTTGCCGCAATTCATCAATAACTGCCTTGGCTTTATCCGTGACTAATATTCTTTGAACCATCTCTTAAAATATTGTGATAAAAAAGGAAGTGGTGGGCCGCTTACTCAACAGCCCACCTCTATTAAACCTTAAACAAGTGCAAAAGGTTAAAAGAAACCTAGTGCATTTTTGTCATATGATATCAACATGTTCTTGGTCTGGCGGTAGTGGTTGAGCATCATCTTGTGCGTCTCACGGCCAATACCAGACTTCTTGTAACCTCCAAATGGAGCATGTGCTGGATAAGCGTGGTAGCAATTGACCCAAACGCGACCTGCCTCAACCGCTCTAGAGATTTGATAGGCTTGGTGCATATCTCTGGTCCATACACCAGCACCTAGTCCATAAAGCGTATCGTTGGCAATTTCGATGGCCTCCGCTTCGTCTTTGAAAGTAGTGACACAGACAACGGGTCCAAAAATTTCTTCCTGGAAGACACGCATCTTATTATTGCCTTTCAAGATGGTTGGCTGGACGTAATAACCACCTTCCAAACCTTCATTGAAAGCAGCCTCACCACCCGTCAATACCTCACAACCCTCTTCCTTACCAATCTTGATGTAGTTCAATATCTTCTCATACTGGTCATTAGAAGCCTGAGCGCCCATCATAGTCGTTGGATCAAGTGGGTGACCCATCTTAATGGCCTTCGTTCTTTCTACAACGCGTTCGATGAATTTATCATAGATGCTCTCCTGAACCAGGATACGAGAAGGACAAGTACAAACTTCCCCTTGATTAAGGGCAAACATAACGGCCCCTTCCAAACACTTATCAAAGAAAGCGTCATCAGCATCCATTACGGATTCAAAGAAAATATTAGGCGACTTACCACCTAATTCAAGCGTAACGGGAATCAGGTTCTTAGAGGCATACTGCATGATCAATTGACCAGTAGTCGTCTCACCAGTAAAGGCTACCTTTTTAATGCGAGGATTAGAGGCCAAAGGCTTACCAGCTTCCAAACCAAAACCATTAACGATATTCAGTACCCCTGGAGGAAGGATATCAGCAATCATTTCTGCCAAAATCATAATTCCAACGGGTGTTTGCTCAGCGGGCTTGATCACAACACAGTTGCCAGCAGCCAAAGCAGGTGCTACTTTCCAAGCAGCCATGAGGATGGGGAAGTTCCAGGGAATAATCTGTCCAACTACACCTAATGGCTCAGGAACCTTCATAGATACGGTATGTGCGTCTAGTTCACTTACGCTACCTTCTTCCGCGCGAATGACGCCTGCGAAATAGCGGAAATGATCAATAGCCAAAGGCATGTCTGCAGCTCTGGTTTCGCGTAGTGATTTACCATTATCCCAGGTTTCAGCTCTTGCCAAAGCTTCCAGATTCGCTTCCATCACATCAGCAATCTTCAGTAGCATATTACTGCGTGTAGCCGCAGCGGAATTGTTCCAGGAAGGAGCGGCTTCCCAAGCTGCATCAAGGGCGAGTTCGATGTCCTCTGCAGTAGAGCGAGCGACTTTTGTAAATGCAGTTCCATCAACAGGGGAAATGTTGTCAAAATATTGCCCTTTTACAGGGGCAACCCATTTGCCTCCAATAAAGTTATCATAGTGACTTTTAAAAGTCGGTTTTTCCAACACATTGTTGGCTGTTGTTGCGGTATTGCTCATGTGCAAAATAGTTTATAGGTGACAAAAATTTGTTATTCAGAAACATCTAAACATATCTACCAGATGTTTTAAATATACGTACATTTACAAAATTATATATCGTTTATATACTACAATTGAATAATTCTATCAAACAAATGAACAATACTGGCAATTTTAACTTTTTTACTGTTGCTGGGCTTGTATTATTTCGTATTTTAACTGAGTGAAAATCATCTCGTTAGCTATTGTAAATTGATCAGCAGTCGCCCATGTCTTTACCCAATCATGTGTTGAAGAATCGTCGCCTTGAAACGCTTGTCGAAAATCAAACTTCTTATGCGCTGGAAAATGCAGAAATGCACATCTTCGAAACGCATCAACAAGCTGCTCAAATACAACTAAAATTCCCCTACCCCGTCCTCGCTAGTATGCTGGAAGGAAAAAAAGTCAAAAGCGGGAATGTCGTGGAGGTGCATGACTTTTTT
>JBCBDH010000654.1:0-3749 GCA_038529855.1 Bacteroidota bacterium
CTTTATCAAAGAAGATCGAAAAGTCATCAAATTCAACTATGATGCAATAAATAATGTAAGTACTGATCAACAATTAATCATTGAGTCAGAGGAGCAAAAAGTAGCTATTGATAAAGGGGTGATCATTGAGAGGTCAGTAGGAAGTTTGGAATTGAAGATCAATGATAGAATTCCCCCTACCCAATCTACCAAGACAGCATATGAAGAAACAACTTAGATATAAGTTTTGGATATGGAGTCATAAATTGAATCCAGTACTTCTTATGTTGGCCCATCTAGCAAACTATGAGCTGTGGGAAGAAGAAAAAGAAGTCATCAAAAAGGATTTGAAAACAAGTGATGACGAGAGCGGTACCTGGAGCAAATACCTATTGAAAGGTAAGCAATATACCATAGCCCTTCAACTTGCTTATGATACGGAACAAGGTAAAGATATGATCCATCTGGATATTCAGACTTCAGCAGACCTAAAAGAAAAACTAGAAGCATTGGATTTATTTCAATCTCTGTTTAGTGATTTGATAGAATAGCTTAGCCCATGCAAAAAGACATCCCTAAAATATACTTTGATCGCAATATTGGTTTTGATATAGAGGTGGCCAACTTCACACAGCTTTCCAATAAACTAAAGAATGCTAAAAATCACGATCCCTTCGCGCCACATAGACTTGAATTTTTTCTCATCCTTATCTTAAGTCAAAATACCTACACTCATTTTGTCGATTTTAAGTCCTATACCCTCAAAGAAGGGAGCGCGCTCTTTATCGCCAAAAATCAAGTTCATCACTTTACCCAAGCTTTGGAAGAGGCGGATGGAATAGGTATCTTCTTCAGCCAATTGGTGATGAATAAGTACTATTTATTGACTAAGAACCTTAAACTTAATCGGTTATTTAATTACCATATTGAATCGCCCATCACACACCAGGTAGAGATGGGGCAAGACCGTCTTTTTGACATTGCCCAAATACTACATGAGGAATATCATTATCCCAATCCATTTGCGAAAACAGAGCTGCTGCGCACCCTACTCCACGCCCTACTGCTCAGGGCGGAAAGGGCCAAGGAAAATCAGTCCATCAGTGGGGTCAAAACACAATGGTTAGAAATCTTTGGCCAATTCAGAAATCTGTTAGAAAAAGAGTATATAAATACCAGAAATTCAAGGGATTATGCTTCAAAACTCTTCATCTCCTACAAACTACTCAACGATATTGTCAAAAAGCTAACTGGCAAAACGGTCAAAGCCTTTATTGATCAGTTTGTGAGCATGGAAATCAAGCGCTATCTAGTCGCCACACCTTTCTCCATCAATGAAATTAGTTACAAGACAGGATTTGAAGAGCCTTCCAATATGGTCAAGTTTTTCAAGAAAAATACCAAGACCACTCCCCTCAAGTTTAGACAGAGCCTATAGCCCCTAGTTACACTTTTACCATTTTTATAGTCATTTTGATAATGATTGGCCTGTAAAAGCCCCTTAGTTTTGCAGTGTCAATCAAATGATCAAAATGAAAAAAATGATGAACCTTAAATTATTCTTATTCGGGCTGGTGGGAATATTCCTAGCCAGCTGCAACAGTACAAATTCAGTCTTAGAAGTAACCAGCTTTAAACCAAAGTCCACCGTCAATAAACAAAACTTTAATCAACTAGATGCTGAGGTAGAAACCCAATTCACCAGTAAGCAACCTGGTTTTATTAAACGCCAAAGTGGGGTCAATGAGAATGGAGAATATGTCGTATTGGTGTATTGGAAGTCGATTCAAGATGCTGAAGCCTCTATGCAAAAATTCATGAGCGATCAATCCGTAGCAGATTATGCTTCCATGATTGATGCCTCTACCATGAAAATGGCGCGCTATACCATTGATGATCCAATCAAGGCTAGCAACAGTCATTTTATCGAAGTGATGTCTTTCCAAACCCAAGCGGGAACGGATCAAAGCAACTTCAACAAAGTCAATAAAAGCATAGAAACGGGATTCACCGCCAAGCAAAAAGGTTTCCTACAACGCATTACGGGGGCCAATGAAAATGGAGAACAGGTCGTTGCAATCTATTGGGACAATAAGGAACATTCAGATGCCGCCTTGCAGCCCTTTATGGACAACCCCACCTCCAAAGAATTCATGGGTATGATGGAGCCCTCTTCCATCCAATTGGGACGTTATCAAACACTTAACTCAATAAAAAATAATACAATGGAATTATCCAAAAAAGACAAGGTAGTCGCTTTGCTAAACAGCTTTAACACGGGTGACCAAACCCCCATTTCTTATATCAATCCCGAAAAATATATCCAACACAACCTGGCAGTAGCTGATGGTTTGCAGGGCTTTGGAGAAGTGATGCAACATGCGCCACCTCAAGGTTTTAAAGCTAATGTGATTCGCGCTTTTGAAGATGGCGATTATGTATTTACCCACACGGAGTATGACTTTTTTGGACCCAAAGCAGGATTTGATGTCTTTCGTTTTGAAGATGGAAAAATTGTAGAACACTGGGACAATCTACTAGAGGTTCAAAAGCCCAATCCCAGTGGTAGAACCCAATTTGATGGGGCTACAGCGATCACTGATTTAGACCAAACAGAAGCCAATAAAAATACCGTAAGAGAATTTATCGAAAAAGTACTGCTCAACCACGAAATGGACCAAGTAGCCACCTACATCAACCCAACTAATTACATCCAGCACAACCCTGCCGTAGCAGATGGTTTGGAGGGATTTGGTGCTGCTATGAAGTACTTTGCAGAAAATGGATTGGTGATGGAATACACCCAACTCCACAAGGTATTGGGCGAAGGCAATTTTGTACTGGCCCTGAGCGAAGGGAAGTTTGGCAAAGGCGAACACACTGCTTTCTATGACTTGTTTAGATTAGAAAATGGGCAGATTGTAGAGCATTGGGATGTGATTTCTCCAATCCCAGCAGAGACAGAGTGGAAGAATAACAATGGAAAATTTTAAGGGAATCTAAATGAAATTCTCTGGGGTAAAGCCCCCAGAGTATCCCAACTACTGCTGCTAAAACAGCTTGTTTTATTCCATCCTGGGATAAGCCCCAAGGAATACTATAAATTAATCAAGAAGGAATGGTAGCCCATGCTGCTATTCCTTCTACTAAGCCATACCTATCATGACAATCGCACAACAAAGACAAATAGCGCATACGATAGCTGCGCTTTATCACGATGCCAAAAACGACCATTTTAAAATGATGAAAGGGGTAGCCAAAAGTATGTTTAGGCCCATCCACCCTAATGATTTTAAAAACGTTTATCTTTCTATCTCCCATCAACAAGGAGAGGATTTGACACAGCTCATCCAAAGAAATAATTTCAAAAATATCGTTGAGTTTGGTACCTCCTTTGGCATCTCTACCCTATTCTTAGCACAGGGAGCGATGGAAACTGGAGGACATATCATTACTACGGAGCTGATCGAATCCAAAGCTCTACGAGCCATCGAGAATTTCAAACGGGCGGGGGTGAGACAGCTTATTGAGGTGAGAATTGGCGATGCCTTACAAACCTTGAGGCCTCACAGCAGCCCGATAGATTTATTGCTATTGGACGGTTGGAAGGATTTGTACCTGCCCCTCTTTCAAATGCTCGAACCCAATTTCCACAGCCATACGGTCATTTATGTGGATAATGCAGATATGAGCGAAACACAGGCTTTTTTGAGAAGGGTGAGTGAAAACGGTAGGTATCATTTGCAATCTTACTATCGCGGTAAGGTGGT
>JBCBDH010000655.1:0-3730 GCA_038529855.1 Bacteroidota bacterium
ATGGAAAAATGAACAGACAAGTCTGTCTTTTATTAGATAAATTTTTTAGCTGATGAGTTGTGAACTTACTTTTTTCATTTCTGCTATGGGCCAATCCGCTTGATGCAAATGGCTTTCAGCCACGGCACTTTCATAGAGCAGATAGATTCTTCTGCCAAGTACCTTACTTGTTTCTTCATCCATGCCATGAAGGTTGTCAAGCGCCAATCCACTGATGAATTTGATGAGGGTATTTTTTTGGGCCCTGATTTCTTCTTGGATTCTTTGATTGTCTTTGGGGATTTCTGCTACCGTTTTAATGCACCAGCACCCATTGAAGTCCTTGTCCTGAAAAAATGCTTGCAAAAAGTCAAAAATGGCAAGGATTCGCTCTTCCCCCTTTGGTTTGGATAAGCAGAATTCTTCTATATCTCTTTCAAAAACTGAACTTTTATTCTGAAGATAGGCGATGCAAATATCTTCTTTTGAAGGAAAATGGCTGTATAAGGTAGCTTTTGCAATACCCGCTTCCTTGATAATCTCATTGATACCCGTCCTATTGTATCCATTTGAATAAAATAGCCTTGTGGCCGTATCAATTATTGTTTGTTTGATCTTTGAATGCTTCACGATGCAAATATAGCGAAAAAATATCCGAACAGACAAGTCTGTCTATTTATTTTTATTTGAGTTTTATTCTGGGGAAGCTGATTCTTTCAAAAGGCCAATGAAAATTCCCGCAATTGTCGGAGTGAGCCCTTCCCGCAATTGTCGGAGTGACGGCGAGTCACTCCGACAAGGCAGCCCGCATGTACTTTCATCTGGTAAATAGTATTCATATAAATGGAGAAAGGCACTTTTAGTGACAGGGATGGGGAAAAAGTGAGCCTAATTTGATTGCAAATAGGATGTTTTGTTAAAAAAAGAGGTGACAATAAAAAACTAAATACCTTTTCTACTCTTATAATTAGCAGATTATTAACTAAATATACATGGTAAAAAAGTACTGATTATTGCTAATGGAATAGTTCTTGCTTTAGAGCAGTAGCCAGCCGTTATTGAAATGCCATATCGTATATAGCCAATACTACTTATTGGATTAGACAAATTTAACTATATTAAGCCAGGACAAAGCAATGTTAAATTCCTATAATGCGTTTAACTGTTTGTCAAAATAAGAAAGACCACGAGCTAAGGCTTGTTCACAAAAAATAGATCTTAAAGAGTGGAGTTTATGAAACAGTGTTTATTAATCATCCTTTTAGAGATGATATTTCTGAGCGGTGGGATCGCTCAAGCCAATTATTCACAATCTGATGCGATGCATCAGCGAATTCCCTCTTATACTGAGGCAGAACTGAAAGCGCGGTTGAATAAGATTGTAAATAAGGTGGTATCCCCTCGCTATAATAGCGTAGTTAGAAGCTATGTCAATACCTATACCGTGAAGAAGCGAGCGCATACTGAGCGGATGTTGGGTAAGGTGGATATGTATTTTCCCTTATTTGAGAAGTATCTATTGGAAGGCAATATGCCAACGGATTTGAAGTATCTACCAGTGGTGGAATCGGCATTAAATCCTATGGCGGTGTCGCGTTCAGGGGCAGTGGGGCTGTGGCAGTTTATGCCAGCTACTGGGAAGGAAAATGGCTTGAAGATCAATTCACTGGTGGATGAGCGCAAGGACCCCAACAAATCGACACAGGCGGCCATGAAGTATTTGGGTCGATTGTATCGCAAGTATGGCGACTGGTCTTTGGCGCTGGCTGCTTATAATGGTGGGCCTGGGCGCGTCAACCGAGCGATCAAGCGAGGGCGGAGCAAGAATTTTTGGCGGATTCGCAAATACTTGCCCAGGGAAACCCGCAATTATGTACCAGCTTTTATTGCTGCTTCCTACATCATCAATTTTTATCACGAGCATAATTTGATGCCCGAGTATCCAGACGTGGAAATGCAAATGGCACAGACCACGAAGATCTATCAGCGAATGAGTTTTCAGACCATCTCTGAAATCACGGGTACACCCATGCACATCATTAAGGCTCTAAACCCTTCCTATAAACAGCGTTTTATTCCCAGCAATAGAAAAGGTAATTATCTGCGGCTGCCCAATCAGCGCATAGGGACGCTTCTTCGATATCTGGGACGGCCAGATGAAATTCCTACATCCATTGTAGCCAGTCCTATTCTCGGTCCTCAGCACCATATGTATAATGATAACTTCTTAAAGACTACTGTGGTTGTTGGGCCCAATGAAGACCTGGCCTTTTTAGCTGATAAGTACAATTGCAAAATTCAGGACATCAAAGACTGGAATAAGCTCCCTCGCGATCGCGTAAGCGCGGGGCAGCGACTACTTTTCTTTGTACCAAAGGTAAGCGGCGTAGATTTATTGCCCGTGGCCTTGCCCGAATTTCCTGTAGAGGCTATTCGCTCCAATCCCTTTTTCGAGCATCAACTCCCTCCAGTTCGTTCAGAGTATTCCGTATCTGGCAATTTGTCTAAGCGATACGATCTATCGCGGATGAGCAAGAATGAGAAGTATGTTTATTATCAACTTCGCAGACGGGAAAGTCTGCTGGATGTTGCCAATCGCTTCCCAGAGGTCAGCTTAGAGGAGCTAAAGCGACTCAATAAGCTTAAGGACGGCCAGCGCCTAAAACCAGGTACTCGAATTATCCTCAAAACACGGAAGTAAAGATAAGGGGGCAGACCGCTGGTCGACCCCCTCTTCAAAAACACCTAAAACCCTATTGAAATATTCAGGTGTGCAAAACGGGTGTGTATTTGCACTATGATTCTTATCTCTTGAGTTACTTTATACAATTTCTATCTTGCGTGTAGCAGGTAATTTTTCTGCTTCTTTCTTGGGCAAAGTCAGGGTCAATACCCCTGCATCATAAGCGGCGGAAATCGCTTCGCTATTGACTGTTTTGGGGAGGTGGAAAGAACGCTCGAAAGAAGTGTAGTTAAATCCTCTCCGCTTGTAATTATCCTTAACCTCTTCGTGCTTCTCTTCTCTGGTGGCCTTAATGGTCAGGCGGTTCTTTTCGATGTTGATCTCAAAGTCGTCTTTGTTTAGACCAGGAGCGGCCAGCTCTAAGCGGAAGTCATCTGCATTTTCCATTACATTGACTGCGGGAAGGTTGTTGACATGATCAGCTCCCCAGAAGCTGGATACATCGTGATTGAAGAAGTTTTCAAAAAGATGGTCGAAAGGACTCACGGCTCTTCTGCGGGGATTGAATTTTACTAAAGTCATGGCTGATTATTATTTTAGTTTTTTTAAAATCAAATTACGATTAGGACAGATCAATCGCTGTTCCATTCCAATTTTTCGGTCAAATTTGCGGATTCCACGCAAGATTAAATGCCAATATGGCATTATTGATTAATAATTACTGTCATATTGACATCCACTTTCTCTTTTCTTGACTTTTGGAATACTTGATGCTTTGCAGTGGAGAATAGTCTTTTATTGACTTTTCTGCAATTATTGGTGTAAGGCAGGGCTCCTTGTCGTACTAACCCCGCTTAGTGGAATGAAGGCAGGACGCAACTGTCGGACTGACCCCGCTTTGGCGGGGAGTCAGTCCGACAGAGCAAATACATATATTTTTTTATCAACTAATTTTTACCGTTTTCCGGGTATTGTTATGAGTTGACTTTGCCCCTATCTTTGTATTCGAATAGTTGACATACCTGAGTTTTTACTTTGCTTATCAGAAGCAAATCCTAGAACAAACAT
>JBCBDH010000656.1:0-3723 GCA_038529855.1 Bacteroidota bacterium
GCTAAAATAAAAGAAGGGCAGGAGGCAGAAAAACTCTATAACCAAGCTTTTCAAAAATACCAAAAAGCCATTGACATCAAACCTGACGACCACGAAGCCTTTAACAACTGGGGAACTGATTTAGGTAACTTAGCAAAAACCAAAAAAGGACAAGAAGCAGAAGACTTATACAGGCTAGCTTTTGAAAAATTCAAACAAGCCATTGACATCAAACCTGATAATCACGAATCCTTTTACAACTGGGGAACTGCTTTAGGTCACTTAGCAAAAACTAAACAAGGACAAGAGGCGGAGGGTTTGTACAAGCTAGCTTTTCATAAATTCAAACAAGCCATTGACATCAAACCTGACAAACACCAAGCCTTTTACAACTGGGGAACTTATTTAGGTCACTTAGCAAAAACTAAACAAGGGCAAGAGGCAGAGGATTTATACAAGCAAGCTTTTCAAAAATACCAAAAAGCCATTGACATCAAACCTAACGACCACGAAGCCTTTAACAACTGGGGAAATGCCTTAGGTAACTTAGCAGAAACTAAACAAGGGCAAGAGGCAGAAAAACTCTATAACCAAGCTTTTACAAAATTCAAAAAAGCCATTGATATCAAATCAGATTTTCACCAAGCCTTCAACAACTGGGGAGCTTATTTAAGCAACTTAGCACATACAAAACAAGGACAAGAAGCAGAAGACCTATACAAGCAAGCTTTTGATAAACTCAAAAAAGCTATTGAATACGGTGCTAGTCATTATAATTTTTCCTGCATGCTTGCACTCAATGGAGACACAGAAATGGCCCTAAAATACTTAGACATTAGTCTTTCGCAAAACGAGATCACCGCAGATTTTGTTGCCAAAGACGAAGATTGGGCCGCTTATCAATCAAATGCAGCGTTTATAAATTTGCTAGAAAAGTATAGCACATAAGGTAGAAAAGAAATGATAAAGAAAAAAATGAACATCGTAATCTACATATACAATGGAATGACCATGCTTGATGCAATTGGTCCATACGAAATATTGAGAAATGTAAAAGGGACAAAAATCCAATTTGTCTCCAAAGAAAAGGGCGAAATTACGGCAGATAGCCACTTCATACATATCAACTCAAAATATGGGATTGATGAAGTATCAAAAGCGGATGTATTGATTATTCCTGGTTCAACGATTGCCTTTGTCAGGGAGATGAAGGATAAAAAAGTGTTGGACTGGATAAGGAAAATGGATCAAACGACACAAAGAACGGTTAGCGTTTGTACGGGCTCCATGATTTTAGCAGCAACGGGGCTGCTAAAAGGTAAAAAAGCGACCTCTCATTGGAAACCCATCAATCTGCTTTCAGAATTTGAGGTGGAACCTGTGAGGGAAAGAATAGTAGATGAAGGGAAGTACATTACTGCAGCGGGCGTGTCATCAGGAATGGATATGGCCATTTATTTAATCAATCAGCTCAAAGGCGAAAAGGTGGCCAAGGCCGCTCAATTGGCCATAGAATATGATCCAAAGCCCCTGTTTGATTCTGGAAATTACCAGACCGCAGAAAAAGACATCATCGCCCTCGCAGAAAAGATCATGGAAAGTGATGCTAAAAAAGACTTCTCTTTGTGGGAAATCCTCAAAAATGCAAGGACCTTATTGAAACTGAAAAAGAAAACCAATAGCTAATAAAGTAGCTCCTACCCCCTAAAAGCTGATTGGGATAGCGCATGAATGAACAAAAAAAACAAGCGTGGATTGAAAAAGGCTATGGGCTGGTTGCTGAAAAGGGCCTTGAAAACCTAACGGTCAATTCCATCTGCCGTGCGATGGCCAAAAGTAAGTCTTCTTTTTACCATTATTTTGGGGAGATCGAGCTATTCAGGGATGAGCTAATGGCCTATCACGTAGCGCGGGCTCATGACTTCGCCCTTAAGGTCAAGAGCTGTGAAAACATAGACCCAGACCTGATCAGCGTATTTATGGATTATCAAACGGATGTTTTCTTTTACAAACAGCTTTGCATCTATCGCAAGCCATCTACTTTTGAAAAATACAAGCAGAAAGTCTTTGAACTATACGAGCATGCGGCATTGGATAAGTGGGCGGATTATTTCGAGCTCAACAATAGAAAAATCTTTGTTGGCAAATTCAATAAGTTTATATCTGAGCACTTCTTGATGTCTATATCACTAGACACCTATACGCAGGATTGGATCAAAAATTACCTGATTGAGCTATTGGAAATGGTCCAACAGATGAAAAAAGGGAGCTAATTAGCTGTTTTGTACCTAGTGGTCTATAAATTGCTGGATAAGAAGGCTAATATGGCGTATTATCCATCAAAAGTTTTGCAATCATGGGTGTAGCTACTGATCATCTAAAAGTTCGAGAGGTCATCAATCAAGTGGTCAATGATCCACAATATAAGGCCGTATCCGCTGTGCCACTCATTGCATTCCCTCAGCTAGGCCTCCTCCTCTTTACCTTAAGCTTGATTATTGGTGGGATTTATTTAGCGGCCAGAGGGCTAAGCTTGTGGCTCGTCTATCCCCTGCTCATCTTTGGCTTTTATACCTCTTTTACGACCCTGCACGATGCTACTCATCGCGCCTTATCTTCTAACAAATACCTCAATGACTTCCTGGGGACCATCGCAGGAAATCTACTTTTACCCTTTATCACCACTTCAACTTACAGGTACATTCATTTGGCACATCACAGATATGTTGGAGATAAGGACCTGGACCCTGACGAAGCCATGGTGGGCATCCCAAGTCATTACTTCCCCATTGGATACCTGGCGCTTTTTGTTTATGAATATTTTGCCTTTAGCTGGCTATTGACTAAGGTTTGGAAAAGAACACCTGAAAAGATCAGAAGGGGATTCATCATTACCATTATTGGTAATGTAGCCTTTAATATCATTATATTGACTGGTCCTTATGCCTATGAATACTTGATCTGGTTTTTAATACCCAATCGTTTGGGTGCAGCCCTGACCACTTATCTTTTTGCCCATTTACCGCATCCAGAAGGCGTCCACTGGCAGGAGCATCCTTTTCAGGCCACTTATAGCCTTACGGGAAATTATTTAACCAAACTAGCGCTCTGGGGGCAATCAAGTCATGCCATTCATCATTTCTTACCCCATGTGCCTTGGTACAAATACTACCAGGCATGGGATTTAGCCAATGGCATTTTTCGGAAACAAAACATCCCTAAAAGAAGGGTCTTTTCTTTTCCTGATCCTGATTTTAAGCAGCGCATAATCGACAAGGAGCTTACAGACAATGGGGATAATAGGCTGCAGGCAAAAGTAGTGGCAGTATTGGATGTTGCCAAGCAGACCAAAAGCTATATTCTTGAACCAGTCAATGGAACAAACTTTCCCCCCTTCACGCCAGGGGCACATATCCATGTTTACTTACCAAGTGGCAAAGTCCGCTCCTACTCTTTGGTCAATCCTTCCTATGAAAAAAATAGATACCAGATTGCCGTAAAGCTGGAACCCAATGGGCGGGGCGGTTCAAAAGAAATGCATGAATATATTTTGGTTGGAACAAGCCTAGAAATCTCCACGCCTAAAAATAATTTTGTGCTCTATGAAAATGTTCAACGATATATTTTGATCGCTGGTGGGATTGGTATTACGCCAATGATTTCCATGGCCCATAAGCTGACTGAACTGGACAAACATTTTGAATTTCACATATGCGCCAGGGAAAAGGGACAAATGCCTTTTCC